>CAZCQT010000039.1:0-10539 GCA_964500905.1 uncultured Moorellales bacterium | reverse complement strand
GGGTTCTTTGGCTGCCCATGTTTTGGGCTTTGCAGGTATAGATAATCAAGGCTTAGAGGGTTTGGAAAAAAAATACGATCAAATATTAAGAGGGGATCCGGGAAGGGTAATTATTGAGTTTGATGCTTTAAATAGGGAGATTCCTCAGGCTATGCATCAATACATACCTCCCACTGATGGTGATGGGATTGTTCTTACCATTGATGAAACTATTCAATATATTGTGGAGAGAGAACTGGACAAATTAATGGATGGACCCAGTAAGCCTAAAAGTGCGACCATAATTGTGATGGATCCGAGGAATGGTGATATTTTAGGTTTATCCTCAAGGCCAACCTTTGATCCCAATAACTATGGCAGTTTTCCTCAAAGCTCCTGGCGAAATATTGCGGTTTCTAATTCCTATGAGCCCGGATCAACTTTCAAGATACCCATTACAGCTGCTGCTTTGGAGGAAAAAGTAGTAAAAATGGATGATCGTTTTTATGACCCCGGCTACATAATGGTTGGCAAGGAAAGAATCAGCTGTTGGAGAACTGGAAATCCTCATGGCAGCCAATCGTTTCTGGAAGGTATAGAAAACTCTTGTAACCCAGTTTTTGTGGAAGTCGGATTAAAACTGGAAGCGAAAGAAAAAAATCTTATGTACACTTATCTTAAGGCTTTTGGGATGGGAGAGGTAACCGGAATTGATTTATTTGGCGAAGCGAAAGGAATTATGATTCCTGAGTCACAATTAAAACCTATCAATATTGCTACCATTTCTATTGGTCAAGGGATTGCCGTTACTCCCTTACAATTGGTTTCAGCAGTATCAGCCTCTGTGAATGGGGGATATTTATATAAACCACGCTTAGTAAAGGAAATTTGGGATGATGAAAAGCAAGTTGTGGAGGGCTTTGAGCCTGAACTGGTCAGAAAAGTTATTTCGGAAGAAACATCTCGGCAGGTAGCCCTAGCTCTGGAAAGAGTAGTAAGTAATGGTACGGGCAGAAATGCTTATATTCCCGGCTACCGAGTTGGGGGTAAAACAGGTACAGCTCAAATTGCAGGGAAGGGTGGATACTTGCAAGAGAAGTATGTAGCCTCTTTTGTCGGTGTGGCCCCTGTTAATAATCCCCGTTTAGTTACCTTGGTTGTGGCAGAGGAGCCCCAAGGCATTTATTATGGTGGGACAGTGGCAGCACCTGTCTTTCAAAAGGTGATGGAGGATAGCCTGCATTATTTAGAGGTAGCACCGCAGTTTACACAAGCGGAGCTTAAGGAGCGAGAAAAGATTAAGGTGCCGGAGGTTACGGTTCCTGATGTGACTAATATTGAGCCGGAGCAAGCGAAATCTGCTCTGCAGTCGGTAGGCCTGTTGGCTGAGTTCCAAGGTCAAGGCCAAATAGTGGTTGAACAGACTCCTAAGGGGTTGGCAAAAGTAGATAAAGGAACGAAGGTGATTTTATATCTGGGGGCTAAAACAGAGGATAATTCGCAGATAGCGGTGCCGGATTTGACAGGAAGCCGTATGCTTGAGGCAGCCACTTTAGTTGAGGCTATGGGTTTAATTTTAAAACCTAAGGGTACGGTTGTTGTTGCTGCAGAACAGGCTCCCACACCGGGATCCTTGGTAGAGCCTGGTACGGAGGTTGAGGTAATCTTTATTGATGAAAAAATTTCACCGGCAATCAGTCCTTAAGTTAAAGTCTTGAAAAAACAGGTGTTAGGAAGGGTTTTTCAGGAAACACTATAAATAGTTTTAAAAAACATAAAAAGCAATTAATTTGTAGAAATGAAAAGCAGTTTTTTAAAACGGAGGATTAAAAATGTTTAAGATAGGGGAGATTAGATCATTTTTGCCCGAAGCAAAGTTACTCTCCGGCAGTTGGGAAGCGGTAGTGACCGATTTACAGTTTGATTCCCGGCTGGTTAAAGAGGGATCGCTTTTTGTTTGTATTTCAGGGGCAATATCCGATGGGCATCTTTTTGCTTTGGAGGCTATTAAAAGAAAAGCAAGAGCCTTAATTGTGGAGTATCCTGTTGAGGCTTTTGATGAGGTGAGTATAATAAGGGTACCTGATTCAAGAAGAGCATTGGCCCTTTTAGCCGCTTATTATTTTGAGTACCCATCTCAAAAATTTAATTTAATAGGCATCACAGGTACCAATGGAAAAACATCCATTACTAATTTACTGGAGGCAGTTTTTCAAGAGTGGGGTAAAAAAACGGCTTTAACAGGTACTATTGTTAACCGTGTTGGTCAAAGAATTTTACCTGCCACTCATACAACACCCGAATCCTTGCATCTTCAAAGACTTTTTAAAACCATGGTTGAGGATGAAGTAGATTATGTTATGATGGAGGTATCATCCCATGCCTTGATTCTTAATCGGGTTGAAGAGGTGGAATTTGATATAGCTGTTTTTACCAACCTGACCAGAGATCACTTGGATTTTCATGGCAGCTTCGAAAGCTATAAAGAAGCTAAGGGTAAGTTGTTCAGCCAATTAGGTATCGGTGTGAAAAAAAGGTTTAAATATGCCATAGTTAATGCCGATGATGCTCATGCATCATATTTTAAAGAGCTAAGTCCCGTACCTGTTTTTACCTATAGTATTCATGAGCCCAGTGATTTTCAAGCCGTAGATCTTGAAGTATTTGCAGAAGGTGCTGGCTTTAGACTTAAAAGTATGCCTAATTTTCATATTAAACTTAATTTGACAGGTCGGTTTAGCATTTATAATGCTTTAGCAACTGTGGCAGTGGCTTTAACGGAGGGAGTCCCAATAGAAATAATTGCTTCTGCTTTAAAAAGGCTTCCCGGGGTGCCTGGGCGATTTGAATCTATTGAAGAGGGTCAGGATTTTACTGTTATAGTGGATTATGCTCACACACCTGATGGTTTGGAAAATGTTTTAAAAACAGCCAGGGAAATTTGTAAAGAAAGAATAATTACGGTCTTTGGCTGTGGCGGAGATCGGGATAGCTCAAAAAGGCCCCTAATGGGGGAGGTATCCGGGAATCTGAGCCACTATACTATTTTGACATCTGATAACCCTCGTACCGAGGATCCCGATTTGATTATCAATGAAATAAAAGTTGGCATTGAAAAAGTAGGGGGCCATTTCGAAGTACAAAGAAACAGGGAAAAGGCTATTGAAAAAGCCATCAGTTTGGCTGAGCCGGGTGATTTGGTGATGATTGCTGGTAAAGGGCATGAGGATTATCAAATCATCGGGGATAAAAAGTATCCTTTTGATGACAGGGAAGTAGTGAGAAAGTTTTTAAAAAGGGCTTAAAGAGAAATTTGCAGTTTATTAGTGGACAGCCTTTACGGTTGTTTGCTGCAGTTTTGAATGGAACTTTATCCGACTAAGTGGTAAGGAGAGGAGTAGCTGTTGGATGAAACCCATAATATTATCATTAATCCTTACAATCATTGTTACAATAATTTTGGCACCTGTATTTATTCCTCTGCTTAGGAAATTAAAGATGGGGCAAATGGTTAGAGATGATGGGCCCAGGAGCCATTTAAGCAAGGCAGGCACTCCCACTATGGGAGGGTTGATTTTTTTAATAGCTATTACTGGGGTTACCATTTTTTTTGTCAGGGATAATATTTATGCAGTATTGGCTTTGGTTGCCTTGGTTGGGTATGGTGTAATAGGTTTTGCAGATGATTATATTAAAGTTGCTTTAAAACGTTCCCTGGGACTAAAGGCCAGATACAAGCTTATGGCAGAAATAGCCTTGGGGCTTTTGCTTGGAGTTCTTGTGGTAACTATGACTGATAGGGGGACTGAGGTTGCTGTTCTTAATTACCAGCTAAATTTTGGATGGTTCTACCCTTTTTTTGCCTTGTTAGTATTAGTGGCAACAACTAATACAGTTAATTTAACTGACGGCTTGGACGGATTGGCAGTAGGGACTATGTTTTTTGCATCTATTGCTTATTTATTTATTGCTTGGTGGCTTAGCCTAATTTCCCTGGCGGTGTTTGCTGCTACTCTGGCCGGAGGTTGCCTGGGTTTTTTGGTGTTTAACCGTTATCCTGCTAAGGTGTTTATGGGAGATACAGGCTCTTTAGCCTTAGGAGGGGCCTTGGGAATTTTAGCCATTTTGACCGGTACAGAATTATTATTGTTTATTATTGGGGGAATTTATGTAGTTGAAGCCCTTTCGGTTATTATACAGGTAATCTATTTTCGTTTTTCGGGTAAAAGATTTTTTTTAATGAGTCCCTTGCATCATCATTTTGAACTGACAGGTTGGCACGAAACAAAGGTTGTTAAAGGATTTTGGCTTTTTTCCTTTTTATTGGCTGCAATAGGGGTTCTTATCTTTGTTTCTATTGGATAGGAGGCAGTATGTTGGATTATAGGGATTTAAAAATTTTAATACTGGGAATGGGCAAAAGTGGTATGGCCGCTGCAAAAACCTTAGCGGCAATGGGAGCCCAGATAACCATTACAGATTCCAAATCTATTGAAGAATTAAGTGAAACACTTAAGCAGCTAAGGGGTTGGCCAATTAGTATTACTTCACAAAATGATTTGGATATTAATAAAAAGAATTTTGACTTAATTATCACTAGTCCCGGTGTTCCCGCCGGGGCTAGGCCTTTGGTGGCAGCCTTGGGACAAAAAATACCCGTTATCAGCGAGATAGAAGCGGCCTATTTACTAAATCCTGGCAAAATAGTTGCTATTACGGGTACTAACGGAAAGACAACAACAACTGCCTTAGTGGGTCAGTTATTACAAGATGCAAAAATTTCTTCATCTGTGGCAGGTAATATCGGAATACCTTTCATTGAAGAAGTGTTACAAAAACCCCCATCCCATTATTTTGTGGTAGAGGTTAGCAGTTACCAATTGGAATGGGTCAAAAAATTTCACCCTCAGGTGGCTGTACTTACAAATTTGACACCTGATCATTTGGATCGCCATGGTAATATGAAAAATTATTTAAACATAAAGGCCAGAATCTTTCGAAATCAAACTGAAGATGATTTTACAATACTTAATTACGATGATTCACTTATTCGAGGTTTGCAGGAAAGCTGCCCTGGAGAAGTTATTTTTTTCAGTCGCAGGCATAAATTAGAGAAAGGTATTTATGTTTCAGATGGTTTAATATATCATAATTTGACAGGGATAGAAGAAGAGCTATTGCCTATTAACCAAGTGGCTATCCCCGGTAACCATAACTTGGAAAATGCTTTAGCTGCGATCGCTGTAGGAAAAGTGTTAAATTTATCAAATGAACAGCTTGTTAACTCTTTAAAAAGTTTCAAGGGAGTCCCTCATCGCTTGGAGAAATTTGCAGAGATTGGCGGTGTGGAATATATAAATGATTCCAAGGGAACAAACCCTGAATCATCAATTAAGGCATTGGATGCTTTTCAAAAACCTATTATACTGATAGCTGGCGGTAGCAGTAAGGGACAGGTAGATTTTGATTTGTTTGCTGAAAAGATTAAGGAAAAAGTTAAGGAATTAATTTTAGTGGGAGACACTGCGGAAGAAATCTTGGCTGCAGTAAAAAAAACAGGTTTTCAGAAGGTAAGTACTGTATCCCAGTTTAGCCAGGCTGTTTTTTTAGCAGCAAAACTTGCCGAACCGGGGGATTTGGTGCTATTATCGCCGGCTTGTGCAAGTTTTGACTTTTTTAAAAACTTTGAAGAACGCGGTGAGGTTTTTAAAAGCCTAGTCAAGGATTTAATTTAAGCAAGGTGTAACAGGGGAGAGATAGACTCATGAAAACAAAAAAAAGTGCACCGGATTTTATTTTATTTATTACTGTGATAGCATTACTGGCCTTCGGAGTTTTAATGGTTTTCAGTGCAAGTGCCGTGGTTGCAGGGCAGGAATACGGTGATCCCTTTTACTTCCTAAAAAAACAGCTCACATGGACTGCCTTTGGACTTTTAGCAATGTTTTTGATAATGAATATAGATTATAAATGGTATAGGGGCTATGTAGGCTGGTTTATGTTAGGCACTATTGCTTTGCTGATTTTAGTGCTACTGGTGGGTATTTTCAGTCATGGAGCTACAAGGTGGCTAGGTTTTAGGGATTTACGTCTTCAGCCCTCAGAGTTGGCCAAACTGACTATGATCATGTTTTTAGCACGCTATTACAGTCGCAACTTAGAAAAAACCCAAAGCTTTAAAAAAGGTGTTCTGCCTAACTTGGCAGTACTGGCAATTGTGGCCGGCCTGATTTTATTGCAGAAGGACTTGGGTACCACAGTAGTTCTTTTGGGGGCAACTTTTATTGTGTTTTTTGTTGCGGGGGTTAGAATAATTCACTTGCTGTTTTTAGTGGCGGGAGCCGTCCTATCCGTGTTGGCGGCAATTTATCTTGAGCCTTTTCGGGTTAAGCGTTTTTTTGCTTTTATCGATCCATGGATGGATCCATTGGGAGATGGCTTTCAAATTATACAATCCTTAATGGCTATTGGCAGCGGCGGTTTATTCGGGGTAGGTTTTGGCGAAAGCAAACAAAAGTTTTTTTATTTGCCGGAGAGACATACGGACTTTATCTATGCAATTATAGGTGAGGAATGGGGTTTTATTGGGGGATTCCTGGTTATTTTTTTGTTTGCGGTTTTTGTTTGGAGAGGCTGCAAGATAGCGTTGAGCGTTCAAGATAATTTTGGCAGACTATTGGCAGTGGGTATTACCGCCATAATAGGCTTTCAAGCAACTCTAAACATAGCGGTTGTAACCGGCTCCGTGCCTGTTACAGGTATTACCCTGCCATTTATAAGTTATGGCGGTTCATCTCTTTTATTTTCACTCGTTGGAGTAGGAATTTTGCTTAACATTTCCCGTGGAGCATATTTAAAATGAATTTATTGAAAAGAGGTAAGCAGGTGGAAAAAAATATTAAGCCCCTGACGGTCGTACTAACGGGTGGAGGCACAGGTGGTCATATTTATCCTGCTATTTCCATTGGCAGAGCCATCAAGGGCTGTTATCCTGATAGTGCAATTGTTTATTTTGGAACGGATCAGGGTCTTGAAGCAAAATTAATTAAAGAAGAAAAATGGCCTTTTTATACGGTAGCTGCTGCCGGGCTTAAAAGAAAAATAACTTTTAAAGCGGTTGAATCCTTACTGATATCTGCCAAGGGTTATTTCCAGGCTTTAAAACAACTTAAACAAATCCAGCCTACACTGGTTATAGGAACAGGGGGATATGTTTGCGGTCCGGTAGTGCTGGCTGCGGCCTGTTTAAAAATCCCTACAATTATTCATGAGCAAAATGCATACCCCGGTCTTACCAATCGTTTGTTGTCGAGAGTGGTAGATCAGGTTTTGGTTACCTTTCCCCAATCAGAAAGTTATTTTTCTAAAAGGGCTGCAGTCATCCATACCGGTTTGCCAATTAGGGAAACTATTGTCCAAACAGACAGGAAAAAAGGGCTGGAATTACTAAATTTAAAGGACGGCTTTAGAGTCCTGGTTGTAGGGGGCAGTCAAGGGGCTAAAAGCATTAACGAAAGCATGCTGGAAATTTATCGGGACAAGAAAGAATATAAAAATTTTCAGTGGTTACATATTGTGGGATCAGGCAGTTACCATTCCTATCAAGAAAAGCTAAAGCAAGTTGGCATAGACTTGGCTACTTTTGGAAATATTAGAATAGTACCCTATATCTTTCAAATGGAGGCTGCCTTGAGTGTGGCTGATCTGGTAATCGGCAGAGCCGGTGCCAGCTTTTTAGCAGAAATTATGGCAAAGGGTCTGCCATCAATTTTAGTTCCTTATCCCCATGCGGCAGAAAATCATCAAGAATTTAATGCCAGGGCTTTACAAGATGGTAATGCTGCTATTATATTTAAGGATGAAGAATTGTCCGGGGAAAAACTTTTTTCCACGGTTCAACAATTATCTGAAAGTCCTCAAAAATTGCAGGAGATGGCCGCTAATGCCAAGAAGATGGGCAGGACGGATGCTTTAAAAGTAATTTTGGCTCAGGTAGCCGCTATTTTGGGGCAATAGTTGAATACCTTTGTATAATAGGCAGTTTTCAGAAATAACTAAGGCCGGGGCAGCTTAGATTGCTGAAGTAATGTAATTTTCTTTTTATACCATTACTGTGTTGAGAGGAAAGGTTTTGTTTTTTTCGTGAGCAGTCATGGATCGCCCTTTCTTTCGTTTATCGCTGTGTGGATAATATGTAACTAATCCGGGGGGAAGCCCAAAAGCCTAATATTTTCGGTGCTCTAAAAAGCCGGTTTAAGCATATATGATGATGGAATTAGGTTTCCCCACGGTTCGGGACAACCTTTGGTAACAAAAATGTTGATTGTACATAAAATGCTGATAGTCTTGATTTATTAGGGAGCAGATTTTAAGGTAAAGGAGGAATGCAACAATGTCAAATCAAAACGGTAATAGGTCTTGGACCCATTTTGTAGGCATTGGTGGAGCCGGCATGAGTGGCTTAGCTAAAATATTACTGGAAAAAGGGAATAAAGTTAGTGGAAGTGATTTGGTATCTTCCGCTACAACTATGAATTTATCAAACCTGGGTGCTATTATCTTTCAAGAACATAATTCCAGACATATTACAAAGGAAATTGACAGGGTGGTGATTTCATCCGCTATTTCTTTAGATAACCCCGAGGTGCAAAGAGCCCAGTCCTTGGGAATACCAGTTCTTTTAAGGGTGGAAATTTTAGAGGAATTAATGAAAAAGCAAAAAGGAATTGCCATAGCCGGCTCTCATGGCAAAACTACAACCTCCTCTATGGTTGCTTGGTGTTTAGAGAATAATGGCTGGGATCCTACCATAGTGATTGGGGGAGAAGCAAATAACTTAGGGAAAAACGCTAAACTGGGCCAAGGAGAATACGTGGTCGCGGAAGCAGATGAGAGTGATGGTTCTTTTCTAAAATTAAATCCATACATAAGTATTATAACCAATATTGAAAATGATCACTTAGATCATTACCATAGTTTTGAAAATATTATCCTGGCTTTTGATGATTTTTTAAATAATGTTTCCAGCGGAGGATTTTCGATTCTTTGCCTGGATTCCCCTGCCAATCAAATTCTTTTGGAAAGGCATACTAATTTAATTACTTACGGACTTAGTGCCGGTGCTGATTATCGGGCAGTAAATTTGGAATTGAAAAGTGATTATTCAAAAGCGACTATTCATTATAAGGGCACTTATTTAGGTGCTGTGAAACTAATGATACCGGGAGAGCACAATGTTTATAATGCTTTGGCAGCTATTGCTCTATGCTTGGAACTAGGGTTGCCTTTTGGAAAGGTGGTAGAATCCTTAGCTTTGTTTAGAGGCGTGAAGAGGCGTTTTCAGCACTTGGGTACAATTAAAGAAGTGATGGTTATTGATGATTATGCACATCATCCCACTGAAATCAAGGCAGTGTTGGGGGCCGCAAGACAATTGCAAAAAGAAAACATCTGGGTAGTGTTTCAACCCCACCGTTTTTCTCGTACACAACAATTGCTTGAAGAGTTCGCCGGAGCCCTTTCGGGTGAGTTAAAGGTTATTCTTTGCGATATCTACAGTGCCGGTGAAGAGCCCATAGATGGCATTACATCTGAACTAATTGTGAAAATAATTAATAGGGAAGGTAACAGGGCAATTTATTTGCCTCAACAGGAGGCGATTATTAAGCACCTGATGGATCATGTTAAACCCGGTGACCTGGTAATGACGCTTGGTGCTGGGGATATTTGGCAAACAGGTAGGAGATTGCTGGAGGAGCTTGCCAGAGAAGCTTAGAGGAATGGGTGAGAGAATGATTTTTACAAAAATAACTGAAGAGCTGGCGGAAATAACTTCAGGTAGAATTTTGCCCGCCGAGCCCATGAGTAAACATACATCTTTTAAAATAGGAGGGCCCGCGGAAATCCTGGTAATACCCAAAGAAGTTGAGGAAATTCCGGCTTTAATAGGTTTTGCCGATAAAAAAGGTCTGCCCTTTACACTCTTAGGCAATTACTCCAATGTTTTAGTTAAAGATAAAGGAATTTCAGGCCTTGTTATAAAATTAGCCGGGGGACCAAAAAGGGTGTTTATTGAAGATCATAGTTTAATTGCCGAAGCAGGCTCCCTAATGCCAAGGGTTTCTTTTTTGTCCAGCTCTCAAGGTCTATCCGGTTTGGAATTCATGGCAGGAATTCCGGGTAGTATAGGTGGTGGCTTGGTAATGAATGCCGGTGCTCATGGCCAAAGTATGAAACAGGTTGTTACTCTGGTTGAAACCGTTAATAAGGATGGGGTCTTTAATTTAATACCATTGACTACCCTGAATTTGGGTTACAGAAACAGCAACCTGCAGGATGGACGCTCTTTTGTTACACGTGTTCATTTTAAGCTTCAGAAAGCAAATCAAAAGGAGACTCGTCAAACAAGGGAGAGAAACTTAGCAGTGCGAAGAGATAAGCAGCCTTTAAGCTGGCCCAATGCCGGCAGTGTCTTTAAGAACCCCCCGGGGCAATATGCCGGCCAGCTAATCGAAACCACAGGTGCCAAGGGCTGGCGGGTCGGCCAGGTTGAGGTATCAA
>CAZCQT010000038.1:0-10824 GCA_964500905.1 uncultured Moorellales bacterium | reverse complement strand
CAGGCAAATAGGTTTTTCCCATACCTTGAAGGGTAGCCCTTGTGGTTTGATATAGACCAAAAAGAAGTGTGGATGGAGCCAGAACTGCTACTAAGGGACCTACTTCAGGTTGCTTGTAGAGTAAATCGCAAATAGGTGTGGCTAATACCCACAGACCGGCACTGGCGGGAAAGCCTATTAAAAAAGTGCTCCACAAGGCTTGGTTAATTCGATAGTTAAGGGTATGTCGATCCTTTTTAGCCATTGCTTCTGAAATAATGGGTATTAAAGCAACCGAAATAGAAAGAGTAATAATTGGAGCAATATTTACTAAGGTATTGGCCATTCCCGAGAATTGGCCAAAAAGTCCGGTAGCTATTTTTTTAGAAAAACCCGCAACTTGCAGCCTTGAGGGGATAAGTACTGCGTCAATGGTTTGCATAATAGGAGTTACTAAGCCCCCAATGGAAACGGGGATTGCCAACACAGTAATTCTTTTTAAAATTGATGGGACAGTTTCTTGTTTTTGAACATAGGTGTTTAATTCCTTGGCATAGGTTTTTTTATGTTTTCGATAGGTGGATAATAAAACAGCAACAGCCGCAGCACTGCCCGTTACAGCACCAAAAACGGCCCCCGCAGCGGAAAATTCCAGGCCCATTGGAAACAGTAGATATGCCAGCAGTAAGATGGTGGTGACCCTAACTACCTGCTCCAGGGTTTGGGAAATAGCCGTGGGATTCATAGTTTGATTCCCTTGAAAATAGCCTCTGAAACAAGATGAAATGGTAGCCAATAGAATTGCCGGTGAAACCGCAATTAATCCGTAATAAACTCTGGCATCGTCTAAAATGCTGACTGCCAGCCATTTTGCACTAAAAATTAAAAAGGTGGTAAAAAGTATAGCCAGACCGGAAAGTATTGTTAAAGAAAGCCTCAGAATCCTTCTGCCCCCTTGGTAATCTCCAAAGGCATGTTTTTCTGCAACCAGGATGGAGATGGCAAGGGGAAACCCCGCGGTGGAAAGTGCCAGTAGGATTCCATAGATGGGGTAGGCCATTTGATAGAGAGCCATCCCTTCTTCTCCAATTAAACGAGCTAAAGGTATTCGGTATAAGGCACCGATGATTTTTATGAAAATTCCGGACACGGATAAAACTAGAGCACCTTTTAAAAAACTTCTGTTAGTCAAATTTCAACCTGCTTTCAATTAATTATTGCCCTATATTTATTCTGCATGATGTTTCTTTGTCCTCTATTGGCATTTATAACTACCCGGTTTCAGTTTTGGCCTATCCCCTATATTCTTCACCTTTTTAGTAAATAAGCTATCATTTACTTGGCCTAGTAGGGGTTAGATCAATAATTTGCTGTTGAAATGCTGCTTTGAAATGGTGTAGAATTACTTGAGAAGGGCGGAAGGGCACCAATTATGGACAAAGGGAGCTTTTTCCTCGATTAGATACAAACAAGATTGTTCTTTACTGCAAATAATATTTTTATTAAGGAGGCTAGGCTTTGTATGATTTTACCTTGGGTGAAATAGCTCAAGTTATTCAAGCGGAGCTAATAGGCGGCGATGCCCAAATTAAACCTTTGGGGGCCTCAATTGACACCAGAAAATTAAGGCCCGGCCAACTGTTTTTTGCACTTAAAGGAGAAAGGACAGACGGTCATCACTTTCTGGAGCAGGCCTTTGTTCAGGGGGCAGCCGGGGCGGTGGTAAATTATCTTCCCCCGGGGTTTTCAAAGCCGGGTTTTCCTTTGTTATTGGTTGATGATTCGGAACGGGCTTTGCAACATCTGGCATCGGTTCAACGTCAAATGATGAAGGGGCCGGTAATTGCTATTACAGGCAGTACCGGAAAGACCACTACTAAGGATATACTAGCCTCTATCCTGCATCAAAAAGGTGCCGTTTTAAGCACAGAGGGAAATTATAATAATCAATTAGGACTGCCTCTAACATTGCTTTCCTTGGAACAGAAGCACTGGGCAATTATAGTTGAGATGGGTATGGGGGGATTAGGGGAAATTGATCTTTTAGCTAAGATTGCTAAGCCAACTCATGGATTAATTACTAATATAGGCCATGCTCATCAAGAAATTTTGGGCTCTCAAGAAAAAATTGCCCAAGCTAAGGCTGAACTGTTTCCCTATATTCCGCCGGAGGGTGGAATGGTTTTAAATAAACAGGATCAGGCAATACTCAAGACATGGGTTGCGGATCTTTCCTGCCCGGTAAATTGGTTTGATTATTCACCGCCCGCCGATCTATGGGCATCGGCAGTTCAGGTAAACAAAAAGGATTATGGTTACACTTATCAGGTTAATACTAAAGAGGAAGCAATTCCAATGGCAATTAATGTGCCCGGAAAGCATAATATTATTAACTCTCTGGCTGCAATAGGTATTGCCAGGCAATTAGGTTTAACCTGGGAGGAAATAAGATTAGGATTAAGCCAGGTGCAATTAACCTCCATGAGGCTGGAAATTATCCGGCCACCGGGGAGGGAAATAACTTTAATTAACGATGCTTATAATGCCAACCCAGCTTCTATGGCATCATCCTTGGAGGTGCTGGATACTATAGCGGGTAGTTGCAGAAAAATAGCCATTCTTGGCGATATGTATGAGCTGGGGGCCTCTTGGGCTGAATATCATCAGGAGATTGGGAAGAAAGCGAAGGCTGTAAATCCTGCCTACCTTATTACGGTAGGACGGCTTGCCCAAGAAATTATTGAAGGGGCCCTCCAGTCCGGTTTTCCGAAAGCTAGAACGAGATCCTTCGAGAACAACCAAGCGGTTTTAGCTTTTTTGGAGAATATTGTGGCTCCAGGGGATGTAATTTTGGTTAAAGGTTCCCGGGGTGTTAAAATGGAAGAGATTATTAAAGGTCTATCTTGAATGAATTAGCAACAAAAAACACCTTTGGTTAAAAACTATTATTTATTTTACGGGGGGCAGACAATGAAAATTTTCAATGAAGTGGAATCCAATGTGCGTTCGTACTGCAGGTCTTTTCCAGATATATTTACCAAGGCTAAGGGTTCAAAGCTGTATGCTGAATCAGGGAAGGAATATATTGATTTCTTTGCCGGTGCAGGTGCTTTAAATTATGGCCATAATAACGATTTCATTAAGAAACGAATAGTTAGTTATATTGCCTCCGATGGGGTTATGCATGCTTTGGACATGTATACTCAGGCAAAAAAAGATTTTTTAATTACATTTAATGAGCAGATACTAAAACCTAGAAAATTAGATTATAAGGTTCAGTTCGCCGGCCCCACCGGCACCAATGCAGTGGAAGCAGCTTTGAAACTGGCCAGAAAGGTAAAAAACCGCACCGGTATTTTCTCATTTATGGGGGCTTTTCATGGGATGTCATTGGGTAGCTTGGCAGCCACCAGCAATGAAGCCAGTCGGAAAGGTGCTGGTATACCCTTAAACAATGTTACCTTTATTCCTTATTACAATAGCCTGCCCAATGAACTTGACAGTATTGATTATCTGGCTAATATCTTAGCAGACAACCATTCCGGTATCGACAAGCCCGCCGCAATTATATTGGAAACTATTCAGGCAGAGGGCGGTATAAATGTTGCCCCTGTGGAATGGCTAAAGAGGCTGGCAGATCTTTGTCAAAGGGAGGACATTCTGTTAATTTGCGATGATATTCAGGTAGGCTGCGATCGCTCAGGCACTTATTTTTCCTTTGAAAGAGCAGGGATTGTACCGGATATGGTAGTTTTGTCCAAGTCTATTGGCGGCTACGGTTTTCCTTTTTCTTTGCTTTTACTGAAGCCCGAGTTGGATATTTGGCAGCCCGGAGAGCATAATGGCACCTTCAGGGGCAATCAACTGGCCTTTGTAGCGGGACAGGCGGCTTTGGAGTACAGAAGCAGAACTAAGTTAAGCAATGAAGTAGAACTAAAATCACGTCTGCTGGAAACTTTTTTAAAGGAAGAAATAGCCCCCCTACATCAACAAATTGAAATCAGGGGTTTGGGCATGATTTGGGGTATTGATCTTTCAAAATGCGGAGATGAAAAATTAATTGAAGATGTGGCCAAGCGGTGCTTTGAATTGGGTTTAGTAATTGAGCGGGCGGGGAGAGGGGACACCGTGCTGAAAATCCTACCGCCACTTATCATACACCATGACGAGTTGTTGCAGGGTTGTCAAATCATCAAGCAGGCTATTCAAGAGGTTTTTGGTACAAAGGAAAGGTCTACGGCTCAGTTAAGAGATGCCTTGCAGTATCAGCATTTAGATGCGGGAGGAGAAAAATATTGAGCAATTTGGCAAGGGACTTCATGGGCAAATATAATAAATTTATTCAATTACACCCTAAGGGACATTTTATGCAATCCCAGGGCTGGGCCAAATTGAAATCCGAGTGGTTGCACGAAATTATTTATGTGGAAGACGCAAATGGGGAATTGACTGGTTCCATGAGTCTTTTAATCAGAAAGCTCCCCGGTTTAGGTTACACTATGATGTATTCACCCAGGGGGCCTGTTTGCGATCCCCACGATTCGGGTACCCTTAAGGAGTTATTGGAAAAGGCCAAAGCAATGGCTAAAAAGCATAAAAGCTATGTTTTAAAGATGGATCCCGATATAGAAATAGAGGACAAGCAATTTGAAAAGATTGTCGAAGATTTGGGTTTCAAAATATTCCGAGGTTTAAAAAACTATGATGGAATTCAACCCAGATTTGTTTTTAGGCTGGACCTAAAAGACATGACTGAAGAAAAGCTGATGAATAATTTCCATCCTAAAACCCGTTACAATATTAGGCTGGCTCAAAGAAAAGGCGTTACTGTTAAAATAGGCTCAAGAGATGAAATAGCCATTTTTTACGGACTAATAGTTGAAACAGGCATTAGGGATCAATTTATTGTCAGACCCTTGGAATATTACGAGAATGTTTATGATTACTTGGGACCGGAGCATGTCAGAGTCTACCTTGCCTATCACGAGGATCAACCAATTGCCGGATCAATCGCTATACTTTGGGGCAATAAATGCTGGTACCTTTATGGAGCCAGTAGCAATGAAAAAAGAAATATGATGCCCAATTACTTGTTGCAATGGGAAATGATTAAATGGGGCTTGGAGGCAGGCTGTGATATTTATGACTTCAGGGGAGTTCCCGGTGACTTGGACGAAAACAACCCCATGGTAGGCCTATATAGATTTAAAGTAGGCTTTAAGGGGAAATATACGGAGTTTACCGGGATGCTTGATTATGTTTTTAACCCTTTAGTTTATTTTTTAGCTGAGAGAGGGATTACGTTCTTTAGGGATACAAGAAGGAAGATCTATTTTTTGAAAGATAAAATCATGGCTGGGAATAATAAAGCTGACCAAAGCTGATTCAGTTGTTTACGTCAGTTAAGCTGCCTTGCCAAGGCATTGCGTAGCGGCAAAAAAGGAGAAGGTGAAAATGAAAAGCTGCTCCATAGGCGAATACCTGCGGATAATTGAAGATCACAACTTATTGCTTACTAAAGATTACCCTCAAATTATGGAGAAAAGATTAGTAAGGAAGGTTTCCTACAATTCAAAAGAAGTTACAAAAGGTACCCTTTTTATCTGTAAAGGAGTAAGCTTCAAAGAAAAGTATTTGGATGAAGCCATAGCAAAAGGAGCAATTGCCTATATCAGTGAAAGGGATTATAAAAAAGAGATACCGGGTTTTATAGTAAGTAATGCTTTTAAGGCCTTATCCTTGGTTGCCAACCTTTATTATAATTTTCCTTGGAAAAATTTTAAATTAATAGGTATCACGGGTACAAAAGGTAAAACAACCACTGCAAATTATATAAAGTATATTTTGGATGAATATCTAAAAGATGTTGATAAATCAAAGGCGGGCTTGGTTACCACGGATTTAATTTTTGACGGTAAAAAAACTTCATCTTCCCATTTAACAACTCCCGAATCATTGGATTTGCAAAAATTTTTTTATAATGCTGCTAAAAATAATATCCAGTACATGGTAGTGGAGGTTTCCAGCCAGGCATTAAAATATGGTCGGGTATATGGTGTAAATTTTGATGTGGGTGTTTTCTTGAATATTTCTGAGGATCATATTAGTCCTGTTGAACATCATAATTTTGCTGATTATTTTTCATCTAAGCTTGATCTGTTTAAACAATCAAGGACTGCATGTGTTAATCTTGATTCAGAAGAATTCGCAATGATATTGGAATCCGCTCAAAATGCCGATAATACTATTACCTTTGGATTCAGGCAGGAAGCGGATATTTTTGGTTACGCAGTGAAGGAGGACAGCTCGCAATCTGTTTTCCAAGTGAGGACTCCCCGCTTTGATCAGCAATTTATATTGAATATGCCCGGTACATTCAATATAAAAAATGCTTTGGCCGCTATTGCAATGGCTGATGCTTTGCAAATACCGGAAAAATATATTTATTTGGGTTTAGAAAAGGCTAAGGTAGACGGCAGAATGGACAAGTTTACCAGTAGAAACCAGGATAAAGTGGTTATCGTGGATTATGCACATAACAAATTAAGCTTCAATGAGTTGTATGATTCTGTACAGAAACAATATCCTAACAGAAAAATCATTACTGTTTTTGGTTGCCCCGGCGAAAAAGCTATTACCAGGCGAAGGGATCTGGGTTTAATTTCAGGTTTGAAATCCGACAAGATAATTCTTACCATGGAGGACCCGGGGGAAAGGGATATAAGGCTTATTTGCGAGGAAATAGCTCATTATGTTAAGCAGAATAATCATAACTACGAAATTATTGAGGACAGGACGGCAGCCATCAAAAGGGCAATTTTTTTGCAAGAACCGGAAACAGTGGTTTTAATAACAGGTAAGGGTAATGAAAGGTACCAAAGAATTGGCTCGGGCAATATTAAGTACCCTTCAGATGTGGACAACGCAGTTAAATTTTTAGCGGAATATGATTTAGGCGGGGAATTAACAAATCTAAACTAGAATTCCCCGGCTCCCGGGTTTCGGTCTTTGATTTGAAAATATAAAAAATAAGGGCGGTTTTGTGCTTTGCATATTGAAGAGAAGGATTTTGTTCCAATAATTTTCGGCAGTGATATCAATACCTACGGAATGGCCAGGGCTTTTTACGAAGAGTATCAAATAAAAAGCATTGTAATTGGCAAATACCCTTCCGGCCCTAGTTGCAACAGTAAGATAATAGATTATTATTCAGATTTAAATATTGGCATGACAACTGTGTTTTTAAAATGGGTAGATAGCTTTTCAGAGAAGTTTGCAGCTAAGAAGATTCTGCTGATAGGTTGCGGAGATAATTATGTGGAACTGATTGTGCAAAATAGGGATCTTTTTCGAAAAAATGTCATTGTACCGTATTTGGAGGAATCCTTACTAAAAAGCCTGTTAACTAAGCAGAAATTTTATGAAATGTGTGAGCAATGTGGGCTGGATTATCCAAAAACCGTCATTTGTGACGGGAGGGCGGCCGAAAATTTTGTTTTTCCTTTTAGCTACCCTGCTATTATAAAACCTTCTAACAGCGTCAGCTATTGGAAGCATGAGTTTGCGGGGCAGAAAAAGGTCTACAGGGTTTTTGATGATGGTGAGGCAAGGCAAATAGTTGCCGCTATTTATAAGGCGGGCTATGATGATAGCTTGATTATACAAGAATATATAGCGGGGGATGATTCCTTTTTAAGGGTAATGGTTACCTATTCCGGTCAAGACAAAAAGGTAAAGTTAATGTCCCTGGCCCATGTGATGCTGGAGGAATATACCCCCCAAGGCTTGGGGAGCACTTCTGTTCTGATTACCGCCTACGATGAGGAGCTTTCCGGAAAAATAAAAACATTTTTAGATGAGATAGGATATGTGGGTTTTGCTACCTTTGATATAAAATTTGATCATAGGGATGAGAAATTTAAAATGCTGGAGATTAATTGCAGACAAGGAAGAAGCAGTTACTATGTGACGGCTGCAGGCTCAAACTTGGCGAAATACGTGGCGGATGAATACATATATCAAAAAACTTGGGATTTTTATGTGACAAAAAATAGGATTCTTTGGTTGGTAATACCTAAATGGATAGCCTTTAAATATATTAGAGATCCCCTATATATACAGGAAATAAAACAGTTGATTAAAGATAAAAAGGTAATTAATTCCCTGTTTTTGAAGGGTGATTATAAGCCCAAGAGATTATTCTATTTATTTAAAGGGTGGTTGGGACAATTTCTTAAGTATCAAAAATATTATCCGGCAGATTAGTATTTAGTAAAGACTGCATAAGAGGGAAGCAAAATTAACAGCAATTTTAAACACCTCTTTCGTTCTCAATACGAGGGAGGTTTTTTAAAACCAATGAGGGGGAAAATTCAGTGAAAATAAAAGAAACCTTAGCAACTACCTATGATCCGAAAGCAGTAGAGCAAAAATGGTATGAATTTTGGGAAACAGGAGGTTATTTTCATCATCCTGTCATGGCCGAAAAAAAGTCCTACTGCATAGTGATGCCCCCGCCCAATGTAACCGGTTCCCTGCATCTTGGGCATGCCTTAGATAACACGCTACAGGATATTTTAACCCGCTTTAAAAGGATGCAAGGCTATAATACTCTGTGGCTGCCCGGTACGGATCATGCAGGCATTGCTACTCAAGCCAGAGTTGAAGAGGAATTAAAAAAAGAGGGTCTTTCCAAGGAAGAACTGGGCAGGGAAAAGTTTTTGGAGAGAGTTTGGGATTGGAAAAATACCTACGGCGACAAAATTACTAAACAATTAAGGACCTTGGGTGCTTCCTGTGATTGGAAGAGAGAACGCTTTACAATGGATGAAGGTTGTTCTTTGGCGGTAAAAGAAGTATTCAAGCGTCTTTATGATAGGGGACTTATTTACAGGGGAGATTATATTGTTAATTGGTGTCCAAACTGCCAGACTACCATTTCCGACATTGAAGTCGAGCACAAGGAAACAGCAGGTAATCTTTGGCATATTAAGTATCCTTTTACCGATGGAACCGGTTATGTAGTAGTAGCCACTACTAGACCGGAAACTATGCTGGGGGATATGGCGGTTGCAGTCCACCCGGAGGATAAGCGTTATCAAAATTTAATTGGCAAATCAGTAATCCTGCCCTTAGTTAATAAAGAGCTGCCTGTCATTGCTGATGATTATGTGGATATGGAATTTGGAACCGGTGTAGTAAAGATTACGCCTTCCCATGATCCCAATGATTTTGAGGTAGCCTTAAGGCATAACCTGCCGGGTTTAGTGGTTATTGATAAAGAAGGTAAGATGTCTGCTGCCGCGGGTAAATACTCCGGTTTGGATCGTTATGCATGTCGTAAACAAGTAATTTTAGATCTAGAGGCTGAAGGATTATTGCTTAAAATCGATGACCATCTGCATGGTGTTGGCCAATGTTATCGTTGTGATACTGTTATTGAGCCCTTGGTTTCCAAGCAATGGTTTGTTAAAATGAAGCCTTTGGCAGAGCCTGCTATAAAAATAGTTGAAGAGCAAATACTGAATTTTGTTCCGGAGAGATTTTCTAAAATATACTTAAACTGGCTGTCCAATATCAGAGACTGGTGCATTTCCAGGCAGCTCTGGTGGGGACATAGAATCCCTGTTTGGTATTGTCAGAATTGTGGTGCCGAAATCTGTTCCACTACCGAGCCGCAGGCTTGTTCAATTTGTGATTCTCATAATCTAAAGCAGGATTCTGATGTTTTGGACACCTGGTTTAGCTCAGCTCTTTGGCCTTTTTCCACTTTAGGGTGGCCGGAAAAGACTGCCGAACTGGAACAGTTTTATCCAACACAGGTGCTGGTAACAGGAAGGGATATTATCTTTTTTTGGGTGGCCAGAATGATTTTTATGGGTCTGGAATTTATGGAAAGAGAGCCTTTTCATGAAGTCTTTATTCATGGACTGGTATTAGATGCTCAGGGCAGAAAGATGAGTAAATCTTTAGGCAACGGAATTGACCCCATAGAAGTAATCAATGAATACGGTGCAGATACTTTAAGATTTATGCTGATTACGGGCAATACGCCGGGGAATGATTTGCGTTTCCAATTTGAAAGGTTGGAGGGGGCGAGAAATTTTTGTAATAAAATTTGGAATGCTTCTCGCTTTGCCTTTATTCACTTGGAAGACTTTAAGTCTGCTAATTTAAAAACTGGTTTAGAAGTAGCAGATTATTGGGTTTTAAGCCGTTTAAATAACACAATTGGGGAAGTTACTCGCTATTTAGATAGCTATGAGTTAGGGGAAGCTGCTCGAATTCTTTACGATTTCACTTGGAATGAGTTTTGTGATTGGTATATTGAGTTAATTAAGCCAAGACTTTACGGCAAAGAAGGGGAGGAAAAAAGAAGCAGTGCTCAGCAAGTCCTGTGGTATACATTGAGTGAGGTTTTAAAGTTATTACATCCCTTTATGCCTTTTATCAGTGAAGAAATTTGGCATTCACTTCCCGGGCGGGAAGGGGTTTTAATTACGGAAACCTGGCCTGTTATTCAGGAGGAGCTATCCGCACCCGCAAAAGAAAAACAAATGGAAGTAATTATGTCTGCAATCCGGGTTGTAAGGAACCTGCGGGCTGAGCTGAATGTACCCCCCGGAAAAAAAGCAGAAGTAATTATAGGTGTTAATAATTCGGCAACCTTGAAACAATTGGAGGAAGGCTTGAAATATATTCAATTGCTTGCCCAGGGAGATCCCGTTAACTTGCATTTAAATTTAAAGGAAAAGCCGGAAGCCGCCTTGGTAGGGGTCTCAGAAGGCGGAGTTGAAATCTTTTTACCTATTGCCGGTTTAATTGATGTGAAAGCAGAAGAAAAGC
>CAZCQT010000037.1:0-10863 GCA_964500905.1 uncultured Moorellales bacterium | reverse complement strand
GGTACTTTGGTTAAGGATGCGGATACAGGTCGAGTTCTTGCGGATTTAGTGCAGCCTGAAAGCAAAATAATTATTGCCAGAGGCGGCAGAGGTGGCAGGGGCAATGCACGTTTCCTCAGTAATAAACAAAAGGCTCCCTTAATGCGGGAAAAAGGGGAACTGGGGGAAGAAAGGTGGTTGGAGCTTGAGCTAAAGCTTCTGGCGGATGTGGGTTTATTAGGCTTTCCAAATGCAGGTAAATCTACTTTGATTGCAAGAGTTTCTGCTGCTAAACCCAAGATAGCTGATTACCCATTTACAACTTTAACCCCCAATTTAGGAGTTGTCAGCATAGAGGAAGGGCAAAGCTTTGTTATGGCGGATATTCCGGGCTTGATAGAAGGAGCCCATCAAGGCGTAGGTTTGGGACATGATTTTTTAAAACACCTGGAGAGGACAAAGCTTTTAATTCATTTGGTGGATTTGGGTAACTGGGAACACGAACCAATCCATGCTTTTGAAGCAATAAACCAAGAGTTGGCTTTGTACAGTCAAGAGCTGAGTAAAAAGCCGCAGGTGGTAGCGGCTAATAAAATTGATTTGCCCGATGGGAAAAAGAGGCTTGCGGAATTTAAAGCCCAATTAGCTGGAGACACACTCATTTTTCCTATTTCGGCTGTAACCGGTGAAGGAATTGAACCTATGCTTTACAAAGTATGGGAAATGCTTCTGGAAATAGGCGAAGGGGAATCGGCAGAAACTACTGAAATACTATGGAAAGAAACTGTTTATAAGCCGATAAAAGAACGCTTTAATATTGTTTTTGAGGATGGGATATATGTGGTATCAGGGGAGGAGCCGGAAAGGCATGTGTTTATGACTGATATGGAGAATGAAGAAGCTGTTCGCCGTCTGCAATGGATCTTTCAAAAAATGGGTCTTGATGATGCCCTAAAAGAAGCTGGGGCAAAGGATGGAGATGAAGTGAGAATTGGCAACTTAGCTTTTGATTTTGTAGAACCATATGAATTGGCGGAAGAGTAATTACGTTGACTGCTAATGACTATAAGGGCAAGATATGTTATAATAATCCAACATTACTTTTAGGGGGTGTAAGCTGGATTTTGAATAGTAATTTAAATCTAACCGGAAAGCAAAAAAGATTTTTAAGGGCCTTAGGCACCGGACTTGATCCTGTTATTCAGATAGGAAAAGGGGGGCTTTCCGAAAATCTGTCGGTACAAATAGAAGAGGTTTTGGAAGCAAGAGAGTTAATTAAGGTGAGGGTTTTAAGTAACTGCCTTGAAGAACCAAAAGAGTTGGCTAAAATTTTAGCAAAGGAAACGGAATCTGCCCTGGTGCAGGTAATAGGTCGAAATTTTTTGCTTTACCGTCCTTCCAGCAAAAAAAACATTATTGATCTGCCATAAAAATAAAAACCTCTGGGATACCTCTAGGTTTTTATTTGCCTATGGGTTTTTATTGTTTTTAAAAGGGTGAGAAATATGACAGGAGTAAAAGCCTTGGAATTAAAACGGAATAGAATTGTGGTTAAAGTAGGAACCAGTACACTCACTCACCCCACCGGTAAATTGGATCTTAGACAGATGGAGAAGTTGGTGAGGGAGTTAGCTGATCTGGCAAACCAAGGTAAAGAGATAATTTTAGTGTCATCCGGCTCAGTGGGAGCAGGAATGGGCCGCCTTGGTTTTAGCAAAAGACCCAGAAACTTGCGCGAAAAGCAGGCTGTAGCCGCGGTTGGACAGGGAATTTTACTGCATATGTATGAAAAAATATTTGCTGAATACGGGTTAATAGTGGCACAGATTCTTTTAACTAGGGATGATTTTGCAGAAAGAAGTCGTTACTTAAATATTAGTCACACCTTCTCTCAACTCTTGGAATATGGGGTACTGCCGATTGTTAACGAAAACGATACAACTGCGGTAGATGAACTGAAATTTGGAGATAATGACAGTTTGGCTGCATTGGTTGCGGGAGTTATTGACGCTGATTTGTTAGTTTTATTAACAGATATTGAAGGCTTATATGATGCTCACCCGAAACTGCATCCGGATGCAAAAAAAATTGATTTAATAGAAGAAATTACCCCGCAAGTGGAGGCCTTAGCCGGTGGTGCGGGCTCCGATTTGGGAACCGGCGGCATGAGTACAAAAATTCAGGCGGCAAAAATTTGCACTAATTATGGTATACCTATGGTCATAGCCAGCGGCACAAAAGAGGGTGTTTTGCAGCAAATATTAAATGGTGAACAAATAGGCACCTTGTTTTTGCCTAGGGAAGAAAAATTATGCGGCAGAAAAAAGTGGCTTGCTTATGGCTCTCCGCCTGCAGGACAAATTAATGTTGATGAAGGAGCTGCAGATGCCTTGGTTAAAGAAGGGAAAAGCCTTCTTCCTATTGGCATTCTAAAGGTAATTGGTAACTTTGAGGCAGGTGCAACCGTAAGTGTAGTAGATTCTCAGGGGATAGAGGTTGCCCGTGGTATTACAAATTATAACGCTTTTGAGCTAAATAAAATTAAAAGAAAAAAAACCAAAGAAATTGAAAATATTTTAGGTCACAAGGATTATGACGAAGCCATTCACCGAGATAATTTGGTTTTGTGGGAAAATGGCAGGACCGGAAGGAGCTAGAAGAATTGCAAGAGCTAATTTTAGAACAAGGCAAAAAGGCCAAAGAAGCCGCCAGAGAGTTAGCTGGTTTATCCAGTGAGACAAAGGATATGGTTTTAGTTGCCATGGCGGAGTTAATTGTGAAAAGGCAGAATTTAATATTAAAGGCGAACCAGCGGGATTTAAGGGAAGCAAGGGAAAAAGGTCTGGCTGCTTCTTTACTGGATAGACTGTTATTGACAGAAGATAGAATTGAATCAATGGCCGAGGGACTTAAAAAGATTGCCTCCTTGCCGGATCCGGTTGGAGAAATTAGTGAAATTGTAACTCGTCCCAATGGTTTGCAGGTAGGTAAAATGCGTTCCCCCCTTGGTGTGGTAGGGATAATTTACGAAGCCAGACCAAATGTAACAGTGGATGCTACCGGTTTATGTTTAAAGGCAGGGAACAGTGTTTTGCTCAGAGGGGGTTCCGAAGCCATTTTGTCAAACCAGGCCCTTGTCCAGGTTTTAAAAGAAGCCTTAATTGAAAGAGGTCTGTCGGAAAATTCAGTGCAGTTGATTCAATCCACTGATCGGGATGCGGTGTTAGTTATGGCTAAAATGGATCAATATCTGGATGTTATAATTCCCCGTGGAGGGCAGCAGCTAATAAAACGAGTTATTGAGGTGGCAACCGTGCCCGTCATTCAAACAGGAGTAGGTAATTGTCACATCTACCTTGATGAAAGAGCGGATCTTGAAAAGGCAATACCGATTGTTAAAAATGCTAAGTGCCAAAGACCTGGTGTTTGTAATGCTTTGGAAACCTTGCTGGTCCATCAAAGTATTGCAGCGACTGTTTTACCCCGGATTGATGAAGCTTTGAAAGAAGCTGGGGTGCTTTTAAAGGGTTGCCAAAAAACACAAAAAATTATTCCCGATGCGGAAGCAGCTACGGAAATTGATTGGGCAACAGAATATTTGGATCTGACTCTTGCTGTTAGGGTGGTAGATTCCTATCAGGAGGCCTTGGATCATATTAATCAATTTAGCACCGGCCATTCCGAGGCAATAGTAACCGAGGATTACTCCAAAGCCTTGGATTTTCTTAAAAAGGTTGATTCCTCCACGGTTTATGTCAATGCCTCCACTCGTTTTACTGACGGAAACCAATTTGGATTGGGGGCAGAGGTGGGAATTAGTACCCAGAAGCTTCATGTTAGGGGGCCTATGGGGGTAAAGGACTTAACTACCCAGAAATACATTATTTTCGGTAACGGTCAAATTAGATCTTAACCGCCAATTGCTAAGCAAATGTTATAGGAGGAAAAATAATGGACATGCCCCCAAAAAACATTAATCGGAGTAATAAGAAAAGAATTGGCATTATGGGGGGAACCTTTGATCCGATTCACTTTGGTCACTTGGTTACCGCAGAAGAAGCTAGGGTTTCCTACTTTCTTGATCGAGTAATTTTTGTTCCCTCAGGCATGCCTCCCCATAAAAAGGATTATAGGGTATCCAATGTGGAAGAACGTTACTTAATGACAATACTGGCAGTGGTGACTAATCCCTATTTTGGCGTGTCAAGGGTAGAAATCGATCGGGCCGGCTATTCCTATACCATTGATACAGTTCAGCATTTCAGGCAAATTTATGATGACAATACAGAACTGTTTTTTATAACAGGTGCAGATGCTATCTTAGAAATTTTAACTTGGAAGAATGTCGAAAAACTCCTTGGCTTGTGTAGTTTTATTGCGGCTACGCGACCGGGCTTTGATTTAGCGGGATTGGCCAAAATATTGAAAGAACTGCCTCATTTGAATGGTGGCTTGCATTTTTTAGAGGTTCCTGCGTTAGCTATTTCCTCAACTGATATCCGCCACAGGGTTTCCAAGGGGAATAGTATTAAATATTTATTACCCGAAACAGTGGAATACTTTATTGTTAAGAACGGTCTTTATGACTTTGAAGACAAAAGGGAAGAATAAAGGAAAATGGATGAGTATCAAAATTATCATGCAATCTTGAAACAAAAATTAACCAAAAGTAGATATTTGCATTCGGTTGCCGTAGCGAATACCGCAAAAAGGCTGGCCAAAAAGCATAAGTATGATCCGAACAAGGCATATTTGGCCGGGTTACTTCACGATTACGCCAGGGAGCTGTCCATTGATAGCTTGCAAAAACTGGCTCGGAAATGGGGCCTAACTGGAAATTGGATTATGGAGGCGGCTCCAATTTTGTGGCATGGCCCTGTGGGGGCTTTACTGGTGGAGGAGGAGCTGGGAATTACGGAACCGGTTATTTTGGAAGCCATCCGCTACCATACAACAGGGGCACCCGGCATTAGCGAAGTTGCAAAGATTATCTTTTTGGCTGATTTAATTGAGCCGGGCAGAAGATATTCAGAACGAGAAATGATTGAACAAGAGGCTTTTTCTAATCTTAATGAAGGTGTTTTTGTGGCATATGAATTATTAATAGGCTACTATATAGAAAAAGGGGATTTAATTCACCCCCTTACTGTAGATGCCAGAAATGAATTATTAATTAATAAAAGGAGATGAAAGTTTTTGCAAAAAACCGATCTAATTAAAGAAATAGCCTTAAATACCTTAAAAGAAAAAAAGGGGACGGATATTAAAGTATTAGACATAACCGAGCTCAGTTTAATTGCGGATTACTTTATTATTGCCACAGCCTCATCTAACACCCTGCTGCAGGCCTTAGTCAGATATTTGGAGGATAATTTAGAAAAAACAGCAGGAATAAGGCCAAATCGGATTGAGGGGTTTTCGGAAGCGAAATGGATCTTGATGGATTATAATTCTGTGATCATTCACCTTTTTTTGCCGGAGCAAAGGGATTATTATAAATTAGAAAGACTTTGGGGCGACGCAAAATTATTGGACACTGAATAAAGAGTATTTGTATTCTAAGGGAGTGACTTTATGCAGGAGCAGTACCATTTTTCCCGGATTGAAACCAAGTGGCAAAAAATCTGGGAAGAGCAAAAGCTGGATCAAGTAAGTGAAGACTTAGAGCGAAAAAAGTATTACTTATTGGAGATGTTCCCCTATCCTTCCGGACATTTACACATGGGGCATGTACGCAATTATTCTATTGGGGATGTGGTTGCCCGCTTTAAAAAAATGGAGGGCTATAATGTGCTTCACCCTATGGGCTGGGATTCTTTTGGTTTGCCCGCAGAAAATGCGGCTATTAAAAATCAGGTTCCCGCCGCTCTTTGGACAAAAGACAATATTATTAACATGAAAAAACAATTAAAAACCATGGGTTTAAGCTATGACTGGGAGCGTGAGGTAGCTACCTCCGACCCCGATTATTATAAGTGGACACAATGGCTCTTTTTAGAGTTTTACAAAAAGGGCTTAGCCTATAAAAAGAAAGCAGCCGTTAATTGGTGTCCCTCCTGTGCCACTGTTTTAGCCAATGAACAAGTGGTAGAAGGTGCCTGCGAGCGTTGTGAAACTATGGTTGACAAAAAAGATTTGGAACAATGGTTTTTTAAGATTACCGATTATGCGGACAGACTTTTAGAGGATCTGCAGCAATTACCCGGCTGGCCGGAAAAAGTGAAGATAATGCAGGAAAATTGGATTGGCAGAAGTGAAGGGGCAGAAATTTGCTTTAAAACCGAAGCAGGCCATGATTTAAAAGTGTTTACTACCAGACCGGACACTATTTTTGGGGTTAGCTACATGGTATTGGCACCGGAACACCCGCTGGTAAGGGAATTGGTAGCAAATACCGAATACGAGGAACCAGTTCATGCCTTTATTAAAAAAGTTAAAAGTATGACCAATATTGAAAGAGCTGAGACAGAAAAAGAAGGTTTATTCATAGGTGCCTATGCTATTAACCCCTTGAGCGGAGATAAAATACCTATTTGGGTAGCTAACTACGTTCTAATGGACTACGGAACTGGAATGGTAATGGGGGTTCCGGCTCATGATCAAAGGGATTTTGAATTTGCTGCTAAATTTCAATTGCCTATAAAGGTTGTAATTCAGCCTGAAGGGGATTTGCTGGAAGGAGATAAGCTGACAGAAGCTTTCCCCGCCGAAGGCCGTTTAGTAAATTCCGGTCAATACGATGGGTTACCCAATGAGCAAGCTATTCAAAAAATAACTCGGGATATTGAACAAAAGGGTCTTGGAGAAAAACAAATACAATATCGTTTGCGGGATTGGTTAATCTCTCGTCAACGGTATTGGGGTACACCTATTCCCATTGTTTACTGTGAAAAATGCGGAGTTGTTCCTGTTCCTGAAAAAGATTTGCCGGTGATGTTGCCTGTACAGGTAGCATTTAAGCCTTCGGGTGAATCCCCTTTGAAAACCGATGAGGAATTCTTAAGTTGTTTTTGCCCCGGTTGTGGCGGAAAGGCGATCCGGGAAACCGACACCATGGATACCTTTGTAGATTCCTCCTGGTACTTTTTGCGTTATACAGATGCAAAAAATACTGAGGCACCCTTTGACAGGAAAAAAGCAGATTATTGGATGAATGTTGACCAATATATAGGCGGGGTTGAACACGCTATTTTGCATTTAATGTATGCCCGCTTTTTTACTAAGGTATTATCTGATTTGAATATGACTTCATCCCGAGAACCCTTCCAAAATCTCTTAACTCAGGGAATGGTTCTAAAAGATGGAGCAAAAATGTCTAAATCAAAGGGCAATGTAGTCAGCCCCGAAGAAATAATTGAGCAATATGGGGCAGATACCGCTCGTTTATTTATTCTTTTTGCTGCTCCTCCCGAAAGGGATCTGGAGTGGAACGAAAAAGGGGTGGAAGGATGTTTTCGTTTTTTAAACAGGGTATGGCGGCTATCCTACCACTATCACGAAAAGGTAAAAAACATTGATCCCGGCGAGGTAATAAAAAATGAATTAGACAAAGAGCTTTTAAGAAGTATTCATGGCACAATTAAAAAAGTTACTGATGATGTTCGCCTTCGCTTTAATTTTAACACAGCTATTAGTGCTATTATGGAGTTGGTGAATTCTTTACAAAAATACCGGGATCATACGGATTCCAAGTCAGAAAACTTATCTTTAGTACGCTTTGGGCTGGAGAAAACAGTTTTGCTGCTTGCACCTTTTGCACCTCATGTTGCAGATGAATTGTGGTTTAATTTAGATAAAAAAACTAGCGTTCATCTGGAAGCCTGGCCAAGGTATAATGAAAAAGCTTTAGAATTAACGGAAGTAACCATGGTGGTACAAATAAATGGCAAGGTTAGGGAGCGTCTAAACTTCCCCAAGGATTTACCGGAACCCCAATTGAAAGAATTGGTTTTGAAAACAGAAAAAGTGCAACAACTTCTTCAAGGAAAGGAAATAATCAAATTCATAATTGTCCCCAATAAATTAATCAACCTGGTAATATAGTGGGGCAAACAGAGACAAAAGGACAGTAGAAAAGAGGCTCCTATGGATAGAAAAATAAAGAAAAACTGGGTTAGAGAATATTTTTCAATACCAAATCTGCTAGGCTATTTCCGTTTATTTTTACTTCCTTTCTACCTATATTTGTATTTAAATGCAAAGAGCAATTTGGATTATTACGCCGCTGCTTTTGTAATTTTCATCTCCTTTTTAACGGATCTTGTGGACGGAAGGGTTGCCAGAAATTACGATATGGTAACGGAATTTGGTAAAATACTCGATCCCGTTGCAGATAAAATTACTCAAGGTGTATTGGCAATTAGTTTTATTTTCAGGTATTCAATTATTAAGGTTTTATTGGCGGTATTTTTAATTAAGGAATTTATTTTAGGTGCATTGGCCCTGTATATGATGAGACGAGGCTTCAGAATGAATGGTGCAAAAATGCATGGCAAGATCTGTACGGTGGTTTTAGATGTTACCTTTCTTATTTTACTGTTGTTCCCAACCTTGCCCATGAATTTAATATACTATCTTGTTACAGTGAGCATTGTAGCAATGATGGCATCTTTGCTACTGTATCTTAAAATGTATTTTAGCGTTTGGAAAACTAATTGACGCTTTATTGCTCGGCAAATTGTTCATGAGGAAGACAGCTTTGGCGGTGAAACTTGTTATATTTGATGCTTGCGGGGGGTGAGTTGATGTTCGGTCTGTCAAAACAGGTGCAACAAGCTTTAGCATTTTTGTTGCTGGTTTTAGTCTTTGGTGGAGGGATATTATATGGCCGTTGGCAACAAACATCTGCTCGGGATAATACCTTTGTGTTAGAAAAAAACAGCTTAGAAAGTTCAAAGGAAGCCCCCTTGGAGGCGAATGATTTAAAGGTACATGTGGCGGGTGCGGTGAGAAAGCCCGGTGTTTATACCTTTAAGCCCAAGCAAAGGGTAGAGGATGCCCTTGCACTGGCTGAACCCTTGTTGGAAGCGGATTTGGATAAGTTGAACCTAGCTGGTTATTTAAAGGATGAGCAAAGAATTTTTGTTCCTTTTAGAATAACAATTGAGGGGGCGGGTGGTTCGGTGCCCGCTATGCAGAGCAGCGGCAATGGAAAAACAAATTTAAACACAGCCACAAAAGACGAATTAACAAAATTGCCCGGTATTGGCCCAACCTTGGCTCAAAGAATTGTAGATTATCGAGAAAATAATGGCTTTTTCAGCTCTGTTGAGGATCTAATGGAGGTTTCCGGTATCGGTGATAAAAAATTTGCGGAAATTAAAGATTTGGTTACAAATTAATAAATTAAAATGAAAAAAAGACCCCTTGTTTATCTTACGCTTATTTACATACTAGGTATTTTTTTGGCCAGCATTTTATCATGGCAACCCTCGATTTGGTTTGGGGTTTTGCTTATCCTTCTTTTGCTTTGGTTTATGCTCAATCAAGGAAAAGACAGGGAACTGGGCTGGCTTTTATTATTGGCATTTCTATTTCTCGGAGGTGCTAATTATAGTTATAAAAATCAATCTCAATTGGATTCGCTGCACAACTTAGCCCTGAATCAAGAGGTGGAATTAGCGGGAAAGGTAGTTGGGGAGCCTTTAGAATATCCCAATCGAATATCCTTTGATGTAGAGCTTTTATCTAAGGTAAAAATCAGGGTAAATAGCAAAGGGGGGGCCGGTCTGCCGGGTTTCGGCTTTAGCGATACCTTGCAGATCAAAGGGAAGTTAGAAATGCCGGCTCAAGCCAGGAACCCGGGGGAATTTAATTACAGAGACTACCTGTGGCAAAAAGGAATAGTGGCAGAGTTAGCTGCAAAGCCCCAGGAAATACAAATCGTAGCAGTCAAGGGCTTTCATTGGCGAAAATCCCTGCAAGGATTTAAAGAAAAATTTACCGACTTACTTAACAAGCATATGTCTACTCAGGCAGCGGCTGTTTCCAGGGCCTTAATTTTAGGTGACAAGACTGCTTTAGAAGCAGATGTAAAGTCTCTTTTTTTGGCTTTAGGTATTATGCATCTGCTAGCTGTTTCCGGTTTGCATGTGGGGTTTTTGCTGGTCTTAGCCGGTCTTATCAAAGTTGTTTTAAGGCTAAAGCCGCGAAATGCCTTTATGTTTACGACAGCTTTATTGATGGTCTATGCTGCCTTGACAAATTTTACCCCCTCTGTTGTGCGAGCGGCATTAATGGCCTTTGTGTTACTGCTGGGAAATCTATTAGGCAAGGAAAGGGACTTTTATACCAGTATTGCCCTGGCTGCTTTTGTCTTATTGCTGTATAACCCTTTTTATTTGTTTTACAGTGGCTTTCAGCTTTCTTTTTTAGCTGCCTGGGGTTTAGTTTACTTTACTCCCTTGGTCAATCAATTAATTTCTAAACAATTTTCCATAAAAAATCTAATCACTGTACCTATCGCCGCTCAAGTGGCGGTACTGCCTTTTACCGCCTACTATTTTAATTTGGTTTCTTTAGTAGGACTGCCGGCAAATGTTTTGATTGTACCTATTGCCGGTTTTATTGTCATAGCCGGACTTTTGGCTCTTTTTATTTCGGTGGCCTTGCCTGTTTTGGCTCCTTTGTTTTTGCTTCCTCTGGGAGCAGCAATTGATTTAATGCTGAAAATTTTTGTTCCCATTGGGAAATTGTCATGGAGCAGTATAATCGTAAAAACCCCTGGCATTTTGACTATTATTCTTTATTACTTAGTTTTAATTAGTCTTAAGGAGATTTTGCTTAATCCGGAGCTGGCGGCCAAGTTAAGAGCAAAAAGAATGCAAATTACCCTTAGTGTGCTAATATTAGCATTGGTGGTAACAGGAGGTAAGCAATTACAGA
>CAZCQT010000036.1:0-10921 GCA_964500905.1 uncultured Moorellales bacterium | reverse complement strand
CAGGGATTTTCTGATCATGTTTTCAATAGCATCTATAGTAATATGGATTTCACCTAAGGGCATTTGTTTGACATGGGCCAAGATTCTTTCACTTTTGCGAAAGCTGTCAAAAAACAGTTTTAAAGCCAGTAAAAAAACCAAGATAGAAACTGCTGCTATAATCCAACTAGTTTGTTGCTTAGCCAAAGCCGTTTCTATGGCTTCCATCGGCAAATTCCAACCTAGTGCTACTAATGTGACTAATAAAGCTAAAGCAGCTGTCAGCAGACTGTAAAAACCTATTAAAACGCTCTGGTAATGCTTCATCAGTTAAATCCCCCTTTCTTTTACCTAACTCGCTGTTCTTCTTCAGGCTTTTCGGCTTGAGGGAATTCAACTCCTTGCACATGAATATTTACTTCAACTACCTTTAAACCGGTCATACCTTCAATTGCTTGTTTAACATCCTGTTGAATTCTTAAACAAACATCGGGAATTCTTACCCCAAATTCTACAATAACAAAAATATCAACTGCTGCTTCTTTTTCGCCAACCTCTACTTTTACACCCTTCGCAAGATTTTTCCTGCCTAACATCTCTGCAATACCACCTGCAATGCCGCCGCTCATGCCAGCTACTCCGCTGACTTCGGTGGCTGCTAAACCGGCTACAATAGCTACCACTTCATCTGCTATTTTTACAGTACCTTGTTCATTTACCTTGAGATCAGTTTTCTTTTCTGAATCAGCCATAATAATACCCCTTTCTTTTTATTTTTACCTGTATGCATAGTATACCAAAGAGTAGTTTGCTTTGACAATGTTATCCTAAAAAAACACTAACAAACCACAAATAAATTAAATATCGGGCGGTTTTCAATTTTAGGTGCTAAGGATACGCCTTTGAACAAAATTGGTGTAAATTTCTCCTTTTCGATAAAAGGCATTATCCAAAATCTCTAAGTGAAGCGGAATTGTGGTCTCAACTCCTTCAATAATCAGTTCCCTTAAAACTCGTTTCATTTTCCTAATGGCTTCATCTCTATTTTCTCCCCAAACAATCATTTTCCCCATTAAGGAATCATAATATGGTGGAATTTCATATCCCTCATAAATACAAGAATCAAATCTAACCCCAAAGCCTCCCGGCACATAAAGCTTTGATATTACCCCTGGGCTTGGCCGAAAGTTTTTCCGAGGATCCTCAGCATTAATTCTGCATTCAATGGCAAATCCACGAAAAGATATATCCTCCTGCTTGATGGAAAGAGGAAGATTTTGGGCTACCTTTATTTGTTCTTTTACCAGATCAACGCCAGTTATCATTTCTGTAATTGGGTGTTCAACCTGTAACCGTGTATTCATTTCCATAAAATAAAAATCAGAATTGCGATCCAATAAGAACTCCACCGTTCCCAGACCAAAATAGTCTACGGATCTTGCCGCATTAACAGCTGCCTCTGCTATTTTGTTTCTAACTTCCGGAGAAAGCCCATAAGCCGGTGCTTCCTCCAAAATCTTTTGATGTCTCCTTTGTAAGGAACAATCCCTTTCTCCCAAATGAATTGCATTGCCATACCGATCCGCTAAAATCTGGATCTCAATATGACGCGGCTCTTCTAAATATTTTTCTAAATAAACACTGTTATCAGCGAAAGCGGCTTCCGCTTCGTTTTGTGCCATTTGTATAGCTTGCTCCAGATCATCCTTATTTTGGACAACCCGCATTCCCTTACCTCCTCCGCCGGCTGAAGCCTTTACAATAACAGGATACCCCATTTCCTTTGCATAATTCGCTGCTTCTTGAAATCCAGTTAAAACACCAAAAGACCCCGGGACCACAGGAACACCGACTTGTTGCATTGCTTCTCTTGCCCTGGCTTTCGAACCCATAATTCTAATACTTTTAGGCGAAGGGCCTATAAAAACCAGATCAGCATTTAAACACATATCAGCAAAAAAAGGGTTTTCAGATAGAAAACCATAGCCGGGATGGATTGCGTCGCTTTTAGTCATCTTTGCTGCAGTTATTAAGTTAGAAATGTTTAAATAACTGCTATTAGAGCTTGAGGCACCAATACAAATAGCTTCATTTGCTAATTTTACGTGAAGAGCATTTTTATCCGCCTCCGAATAAACTGCTACAGTTTTAATCCCTAATTCATGACAGGCGTGAATCACACGTATTGCCACTTCACCGCGATTAGCCACTAAAATTTTTTTTAACATAGTTTATACCTCTTCTATCACAAATAATTCTTGCCCGTATTCTACCATCTGACCATTTTCCACGAGCACCTCCACTATATTACCTGAAACATCTGACTCGATCTCATTCATTAGTTTCATTGCTTCAATAATACAAACAGTTTGATTGGGCCTTACCAAATCACCTACTTTGACAAAGGGGGCTTCATCAGGGTTAGGGGATCGGTAAAAAGTACCAACCATGGGGGACTTCAAAGTATGATGCTTAAAAGAACTCCTCTGTTTTTGCTCGTTTTCAGCATCTAATATTACTTTTTCATCAAAATTGATCTCTGAATTTTTTTGTAATTCATTTTCTATTGGGTGCTTTCTTATGGATAATTTAAGACCTTCGGTTTCAAAGCTTAATTCACTCATACCGGATGTTTCTAAAGTTTTGATTAATTCATTAACTTCTTTTAAATCCATTTTTATTTTTCCTCCCTTTTCTGAAGTTTTCCCAAAACCCTCCTTACTTACACTTCTTTCTACATCCATCTTTTCTAACAACCCCGCTTTACGAGCCTCAAAAAATTTTATTGCCACTTGAGGAAATAAACAATAGGATAGAACATCTTCCTCATTTTTTGTTATTTCTTTTAACTCTTCTCGGGCTTTTTCCAGTCTTGGCTCCAATTTGTCAGCCGGTCTTTCATAACAAATTTCTTCTTCTTTAAGAATCTGCTTCCTTATTTTAAAATCCACTTCACCTGCCGGACGGCCATAGGCACCCTTAAAATAGGCCTTTACTTCACCCGGAACAAGCTTATACCTCTCACCTGTAATCACGTTCAAAACTGCTTGCGTGCCCACAATTTGGCTTGTGGGTGTAACTAAGGGAGGGTAACCCAATTCCTTTCTCACTCTTGGAATTTCCTCCAAAACTTCCTTTAATCTATGCAATGATTTTTGTTCTTTTAGTTGAGAAACCAAATTTGTAATCATTCCCCCCGGGACTTGATGACCAAAAACTTGCATATCTGTAATTCTGGTCACCCCTCTTTCGTAACCTAAATCTTTTCTAAGCTCATCAAAATATTGAGCAATTTCAAACAATAAATCCAGATCTAAACCTGTATCATAAGTGGTATTTGCCAGAGCCCTTACAATTGTCTCTACCGGCGGTTGAGATGCTCCGAAGGCTAAGGGTACTGAAGCGGTATCAACAATATCCACTCCGGCACTTGCTGCTTCCAAATAGGCGCCTACTGCCAAGCCTCCTATATAATGGCTGTGTAATTGAATTGGTATATTCAGTTTTTCTTTAAAAAGCTTTACCAATTCAAATGCGTTATGTGGCGATAAAAGACCTGCCATATCCTTTATACAAAGAGAATCCACTCCCATTTTCTGCAGCTCCAGTGCCGTACCTAGGTAATGCTCCATAGTATGAACAGGACTGATGGTATAAACCACAGTTCCTTGAGCATGTGCTCCAGCTTTTTTTGTAGCTTCAATAGGTATTTGCATATTTCTAAGATCATTTAAGGCATCAAAGATCCTGATAATATCCATTCCGTTGTGAACAGTTTTATCTATAAAGGATCGAACCACATCATCGGGGTAATGCTGGTAACCTACAAGAGATTGCCCCCTTAATAGCATTTGCAATTTTGTATGCTTAACTCTTTTACGAAGAATCCTTAACCTGCCCCAAGGGTCCTCCCCCAAGTATCTTAAACAAACATCAAAAGTTGCACCGCCCCAAACCTCCAACGAATGATAGCCAACGTTATCAATCTTCTCCAAAATCGGTAACATATCTTCCGTACGCATCCTTGTTGCCCACAAGCTTTGATGTCCGTCTCTCAAGGTGGTATCTGTCAGTCTTAGCCTTTTCATTGCCTTACCTCCAAAAAAACCCTAGAGTAGCCACTAGGGTTCCATAGTTTGATCTTTATTGTACATTATAAGTTCGCTATTCCAATGCTGCAACAGCTTTTGCTCATGTATACATAATTCCTGTTTGATTATTGATTTCTATCAAAAATAGTAATCTTGGAGAGGGGCACCCCCGTAGTTCTATGCACTAAATCGGCAATTTTTGTTGCATCATTGTTATCAAAGTTTCCATCCTTAACCACAACAGTAACTTGATTTTCCTGTATAAAAGTTACAGCTTCCTCGTAACCTTTAGCAACTATCAACGTTTCCAAGGTTAGCTCCTGATCAAGAGAGTTAGTTAACTGCAGTACCTTATACAAGGCCTCTTGCCTGACTTCGTTAGCGACATTTGCTGAATTAAACATAGTTTGTAACATTTCGATCTCCTGAGCACGCTGCCGATCTCTTTTTAGGCGATATTCAATAAAAAAATCGTCCTCATTAAAATCTTCAAATTGTTCAATATCACCTTTTTCTACACCTTCTACTTCCAGTTCAAACTCTTCGCTTCCCGTTCCCATACCAATTAAACTTTCTTCAGCGGATTGGTTTTTAATCTTTTTTCCTTCTTCAAAGCTTAAATATAAAAAAGTCAAGGCCAAAACTACTAAAACAACAAAAATTGTACGTTTACTTGTAATTATAGTCATCTTTTCCCTTTTACCTCCCTAGACAAAACTTGAATTCGGTGTATTTCTAAGCCCAAAGCAATTTCGATTGCCCTGGTTAATTTATTTTTTATTTTTATATCCCCTGCCCCGTCGGCAACTACTAAAACACCTAAAATTTTTGGCCGCGTTTCCTTTAAAACTATTGGTTTTTCCAGACCAGCTTGATTACCTCTAATCAGAACATGCTGCTCGGAAGAGTTGTGTTCGGTTGTTAACCTAATACCACCTCCTTGATCCTTTTCATCAACAACCCTTTGATTGTCAGAAACATTTGTTGCGTATTCGTAGCTAGGACCAGCAGCTAAAAAAACAGAAACTTCAACCTGACCAGCTCCTTGGACCTGGGACAAGATTTTTTCCAACCTTAGCTCCAAATCTTTTTCTTCTTTACTGATCAAGGTATCAATTTTTTCTTCCGCTACGGGAGCAATTTCTTCATTGACAGCGGTTGTACCTAAGCGGCTGGTCATAAACAAAAGAATCCCTATTAAAAATGTGCCTATTAATAAAAACATTGTTTGTTTTGGTTGTTCAAAAAAATAATTTAAAAGTTTCTTTTTGTTTTCTTCAGAGCCCAAACAGAACAACCTCCGTTTCTTTATACGTTTTGAATCAAAATATTTATCTTTTTTGGTTCCAAGTTCAGATAAGCCCCTATGCTCGCACGAATTTGTTCAACCAACTCTGTTGAAAAAATATTTTCCCTTTGACCGGTTAGCGGACTCTTTTGGTCTACCACTACCCTTTCAACAAATTCAATTTCCCCAAAATCGGACTTTTGTTGCGGCACATTAAGTGTTATTTTAACTTGAGAGATTTGTTGTTCATAAGGGTTTTCGCCTTCAAAAATTAATATTACATCAGGAGCAACAATACCATAAGCAAAAGAAAGCATCCCTTCAATTTGACCTTCCAGATGAGTTTTTGCCGCCTTAAAAGCAATTTCTTCTTGTTTATTTTCTAGTTTTTTGCTTTGATAGATAACAGATTCCAACTTTTTTTTGGAAATCTCAGTATTTAAAGGTAAATTAAGCTCAATTTCCTGATGTAAAAACTCCATCATGGGTGTCAACAAGGTAATTACTATAAATAAACCAAGTACAACTTTTAAATAACCTTTGAACCTGCTATTTGGCAATAGGAGCTCCATAAAAAAACCAAAAAATAATAATAATGTCAAATTACTTACAATCGTTTGTAACCCTTGCAACCGGATTAACCTCCCTAAATTATCTCAAAAAAACAGTCATATTACCCAAGCCGGCAATGATGGTAATTACAATGAAAAACATCAACCCAACAGATGTTACCGCACCAAAAACTATAATCAGAATGCCTGAAAGGTTTTCCAGCATTTTTGAAATACCAGCTTCTCCAAAGGGCTGGACAACTGCCGCTGTTATCCTGTAAATAAGGAAAACAGCCATAATTTTTATCGCCGGTGAAAGACAAATAATAACCGCGGCTATAACACCTATGACGCTGACTGCACTTTTCAATAATAAGGTTGTGCCTATAACTGTCTCCAGTGCTTCGGAAAAAACTTTTCCTACCACGGGGATAAAACTGCCTGTTAAAAATTTTGCCGTCCTTAATGCTACACCGTCTGCCATTGCACTTGCTGTTCCCTGAATAGAAAGTATGCCAACAAAAATTGTTAAGAATAAGCCAAGAACACCTATGCTGATTTCCTTTAATAAATTTGCAAAACTATTAATTTGAAATTCTTCAGAAACAGAGGCAACAACTATCATGATGGATGCAAGATATATTAGCGGAAAAATAATTTTTATGATTAAACTACCTAAAATACTGATACCCGCTAAAACAAAAGGATGAATGACAGTGGCAGTTGTGAAACCTCCCACAGCAGCAACCAAGGTTAATAAAACCGGGAGAAGAGCATAGATGAAATCCATTATTTGCTCAATAGCAATTGTGCCAATTTTAATTACCTGATTAAATGAATATAAAACTACTGAGACTATGGCTAAAAAAATTATGGAATTTGCCAATTTACTGATTGTTGCTTGTTCAAAAGCAGAATTTAAATTTTTAAGAATTGCAGATAAAATGGCTAAAATAATTATTTGCCCCATAAAATGTGAATTAGCCAATAATTCTTTAAAAAAATAATTAACTAGGGCTTGTAGAATAGCAGTAAGGTTAAAATTTAACTGACCTTTTTTTAAGTTTTCAAAAATATCGGTAATACTAAGCCCAGAAAAATTTTCGTGTAGGTCCCTGTCTAAGTTTTTTAAAAACCCTTCTAATTCTTCTGTATCTATTTCTACCTGATGTAAACCTTCCTCAGCCAACACACTATTAATTGGCAAGAAAAACACTAAAAATAGTACAAATAGAATTGCCCACCCCTTTGACATTTTGTATCACCTCATGGCAGCAAACGAATAATTGTTTCAAACACCGCACTCATAATGGGAACCGCTAAAACTAAAATTAAAATTTTTGCAGCAAATTCGATTCTACCTGCTATAGCAGTTTCTCCTGCATCTCTAGAAATTTGTGACCCAAATTCAGCTATATAGGCCAACCCGACTATTTTAAGAATAGTTGACAGGTAGATTTGATTTACCTTTGCTTTAACCGCTAAATCCTCCAAAGATTTTAAAATATAAGCAACATCATCTAAAAGAGCTATAAAAATAATTACACCAACAACTACACTTACTAATAAAGCGTTGGTATGGGAATTAGTCTCCTTTAAAAACACGGAAATGATGACAGCGACCAAAGCCAGTCCTATAACTTGCATGATATCCATTAATTGTCACCCCAATTAATACATGCTAAATACCCTTTCAACCGCTTGAAATAGCTCTAAGATATAAGGGATGGTCATGGTTAGTACTACTGCCAGTCCTGCCAAAACAATCATATAGGCATATTCATCTCGTCCCGCCTGTTTAAGAAAGGTAAAAAAAACTGAAATAATGATTGCGATACTTGCAATTTTAAAAATAATTCCTGCTTCTGACAAATTAAACATATTGACCTCCTCAATATAAAAGAATAATTAAGGCAAGTCCCCCTAATAGACCCATTGAACGCCACATTCGCTGATTTTTATGTTTGTCCGCCAAAGCCTCTTGTTGTCTAATTCTTAACAATTCCTGAATTAATTTAAATTTTTTAAGTTGCTCTTGACGATTAGTTGAGCCAAAACCAGGACCAAAATCTTTTAAAATTAAAATGTCTTCCCTATTAAGGCTTGATCTTTGACGAAAATTATCTAAGGCTATTTGCCAAGCTTCTTCAGCTAAAAGACCTTCACCGCGGTTTAGGACATCCAACAGTTTGTCCCACAAAGAGTTCAATGATTCTGTATTCATACTTTTTAATCTTTTAAGAATCTGGGGTAAAGGAGTTGCATTGTAATTAATCTCCATTTCTAAAAAAACAAAATCGTTTCTTAGCTTTTCCAATTCTCTTACCCTGGAGGACAATCTCATCCCTCCTAAGGCACCCATACTTGATGTGGCTATTAAAATAAGAATTGCTCCCAGAATTCCCAATTTATTTGCCTCTCCCAAAAATATTAATATTTTTTTGAGAACCGGTTTCGTCCAAGATGGCTTCAATTGTCCCGGGACCTAGGCGTTGGCTTAAAACAACATATCTTTCAAATACCTTTTTTCTAATTAAATCTCCCATCACAGGTCTTTCCCTTAATTCATGAAAACCGTAGCCGTGAACAGTTGCCAAAATGGTTACCCCGGCATTGATTATTTCCAGTATTGCGTTAACATCATCTGTCCTTCCCAGTTCATCTACTGCAATAATTTTTGGTGACATAGAACGAAGCAAAATGATCATACCCAAGGCTTTGGGACACCCATCCAATACATCTGTCTGGTACCCAAGGTCGTTTTGCGGAATACCGCGATAAGAGCCTGCCAACTCTGAGCGTTCATCTACCAAGCCTATGTTAACTCCATTTAACAACCCCGGTATCCCATCGGAAAATTGCCTGATTAAATCGCGTAACATGGTAGTTTTGCCGGCACCGGGGGGGGAAATAATTAAAGTGTGATAAACCCTTTCCCGCTGATGATCAATTAGCGAGGGTATCAAATAATCCGCAACTCCCACAATTTCTTTTGCTATTCTGAAATTTAGACTGTTTAAGTTTTTAAGGCTTATTAAATTGCCATTAGCAATAACCGCCTCCCCGGTAAAACCGACCCTATGTCCACCGGGTAAAGTCAAATACCCTTGAGATAACTCCGTTTCGATAGCATAAAAGGAACTGTTGCTTACTAAAGCAATGACTTTTTGCAGCAACTCCATATCTACAAAAAAGGGTTCCCCTGTAAAAGGTTTTACTATTTCACCTGTAAGGGTTATCCAAAATGTTTTTACTCCTATTTGACAAGCCAGGGGCTTACCCACTCTAAGGCGAATTTCTTCTAGTTCACTTAGCTTGTCTTTAGGCAAGGATTTTAAAAGCTCTTTCAGTTGTAAAGGAAAAAAGGGTAAAATATTATGCAAAAAGCCGGTTAACTCTTCCTGATTTTCATTGAAAACTTTTAATAAATCAGCTTTACAAACCCTTTCCATTTAAATTCCTCCTTTCTTAATAAGCATATTTTACCTTTTAAATTTTATGACCTTGAATCATAAAAGTTTGGGCAACTAAAAAAGACCATTTTCAAGGTTGTTACTGAAAATGGTCTAAATTATTGAAACAGAATTAAATTTTATTTGCTAATTGATTATTCTTCGTCTCCCTCTTCTTCACTCTCTTCATCTTCCACAAACTCGTCAATTGTTTCCAAAGAATCATCATTAACAAAAACAACTGTATTACAGTTGGGACAAACAACCTCAATCAAATCATCATCAATTAAGATATCTGAATCAAAGTAAACGATGTCATGGCACTCCGGGCATTCAACCTCTACGTAAGAGATATCATCATCGAGATCCTCATCGTCTTCGTCATTATAAAAGTCATCAAAAGCAAACTCATCATCATCATCATCATCGTCGTCGTAAACTTCTTCTTCCAGATCTTCCAAATCTTCATCAATTACTGTAACATATTCTTCAAGTTCTACTTGATTTTCCTTGAACTCAGCCAAAACCTCTACTACATCTACTAAAACATCAATTAATTCGTCAATTAATCTACCGGCTTTGGAATCCTCTACTTCAATTCCATCGGCTAAACCCTGTAAATATGCAACTCTTTTTTCTAACCCTTCCATGACAAATCCTCCTTTTTTTTAGTACTAATTTATTATTTCCAACAAGCTCCCTGTTAAACAAAAAATATTAAGCTCTTTGAATATATTGGCCATCTCTGGTATCTATAATCAAAACATCCCCAACATTTATAAATAAGGGAACCTGCACTACGGCTCCGGTTTCCAATGTTGCTACCTTAGTTGCACCGGTAGCAGTATCCCCTTTTATACCAGGTTCTGATTCTGTTACCTTCAATTCTACCGTATTCGGCAATTCAACCCCGAAAGATTGCCCCTTATAAAACAAAACATGAATGTTCATATTTTCTTTTAAATACTTAGTAGCATCATCAAGTTGCTCAGCACTAAGTGATAATTGCTCATAATTTTCCGTATCCATAAAAATATAATTTTCACTGTCAAAATAAAGGTATTGCATTTCCTTTCTTTCTATGTGGGCCCTTAGTACCTTTTCCCCTGCTCTAAAAGTTTTTTCAAGAACAGCACCACTACGTCTATTTTTCAATTTTGATCTTACAAAGGCTGCCCCTTTTCCGGGCTTTACATGTTGAAAATCTACTACAGTAAAAACATCCCCATCAAGTTCAATAGTTAACCCGGTTTTAAAATCATTTGTTGATATCATGCTACTCCTCCTTTGGTCTTACTTTAAACAAAATTAAATTTTGATTTCCAGTAGCTCCTTTGGGGTTTTGGTGAAATTTTCATAACCATTTTCAGTTACCAAAACCATATCCTCGATGCGTACACCACCCCAGCCTTTCAAATATATACCTGGTTCTATAGTGACAACCATCCCCGTTTGTAAAGTTAATGTATTACCCTCCGTCAACCTGGGGCTTTCATGGATGTCTAAACCAACACCATGTCCCAATCCATGTCCAAAATATTCACCATAGCCCTTACTGCT
>CAZCQT010000035.1:0-10972 GCA_964500905.1 uncultured Moorellales bacterium | reverse complement strand
AGTTGTTAAAATAAGAAATCTGGAGGCAATGCTAATGGGTGAAGAAAAGAAGTATATTGATCTGGAAACTCAAGGACGGGTGGCCGTTTTGACAATTAATAACCCACCTGTAAATCCTCTCAGTAAAGCTGTTTTAGCTGATTTGGAGAAAAATATTGATGCATTATCTGCTAGGGATGATATTTGGGCTTTGGTTATTACCGGAGCGGGGGAAAAGGCTTTTGTGGCCGGAGCAGATATTCGCCAGTTTCCAGATCTGGATCAAGAAGAAGGCTTTAAAATGGCCAGTTGGGGACAGATGATTTTTGATAAAATTGCTGCTCTTAAAATGCCGGTTATCGCAGCTATTAATGGTGTTGCTTTAGGTGGCGGTTGTGAGTTGGCTTTAGCCTGTGATATTCGAGTTGGTGCTGAGAATGCCAAGCTGGGTCAACCGGAAGTGAATTTGGGTATCATGCCCGGTTATGGTGGCACTCAAAGACTTCCCCGTATTGTTGGTTTAGGCAAAGCTAAAGAATTAATTTTTACCGGTGAGACAATTAATGCCCAAGAGGCATATCGCATTGGTTTAATCGATCGACTGGTTCCACAAGGTGAGGCTTTGGCGGAGGCAATTAAGTTAGCACAGGTCATCACCACGAAAAGTGGCCCCTTAGGGGTGAGGTTGGCTAAGGAAGCCATTGATAAAGGCTGGTCCCTGCCGCTAAGGGAAGGTCAGGATGTGGAAGGGCAATTATTTGGGGAACTAATGGAAACCGCTGATAAGAATGAAGGTGCCAATGCCTTTTTAGGTAAAAGGGCGGCAGTTTTTCTGGGTGAGTGATTTTAAAGAATTGGCCGGGTAATATAATATTTTAATTTCTAATGCGAAGATTCTAGAACTTACATTAACGTAAAAATTATATACTACAATATAGTCACATTTTAAGGAGAGAATTGTAGTGAGAAAAACTGTTTATAAGTGGTTTTGGGCTTGGGATTTTGATAAAGAAGAAGAATGGTTAAATGATATGGCAGCAAAAGGCTTAGCCCTGGTGGCAATTGGACCTTTTAAATATACCTTTGAAGAAGCTTTGCCGGGTGAGTATTTGATTCGATTTATATTGCTTGACAACATTCCCAGACATACTGAAAGTGAACTTTATATTAAATCTGTTGAAAAAACTGGAGCGGAATACCTTGGTTCAGTTGCCCGCTGGGTGTATTTCAGGAGAAAAGCCGACAAAGGTAAGTTTAGTTTAATCTCTGATTTTAATTCCCGCATAAAACATTTGGATAGATTGCTATTGCTTTTGGGTATATTGGGATTTTCTATGTTGTTGATAGGTGGTAGCAATATCCTAGCATTTTACGGTGGGGGTGCCCCTTTTAATTACACCATTGGTATTTTTGATACTCTGCTAGGTGTGCTTTTGGGATATGGTTATATTCGTATTAGCATTAAAAAGAATAAGCTGAAAAAAGAACAAAAAATATCAAAGTGACAGACAAAGAAGGTATTGCAAGTGAAAGGGGTGGGGGAAATTATCCATCCCTTTTGTAATAGCGGGGGTTACAGTCAATAATTTGTGTTAAAATAAGAAGGGCAAAACAGTAGTAGATTTTAAAAACAGGATACTAATAAATTATATATGGGTGGTGAAGTGTTTGATGGGGGAAAAAACGCCTTTTTGTGAGGACTATTGTGTTCATAAAGAGGCCGTATGCAGTGCTAAAAAACATCAACTCTCTCAGGAAGAGGTTAATCAATTATCTGAAACCTTTAAGGCATTGGGGGACCCTACCCGAATTAGAATTATTCAAGCCTTACGACACAAGGAGCTTTGTGTTTGTGATTTATCACAAGTACTTCAGTTAAGTCAATCTGCAGTTTCCCATCAGCTGAGGGTTTTACGCAACCTTCGCTTGGTAAAATTTCGCAAAGAGGGGAAAAATGTTTTTTATTCGCTGGATGATGAGCATATAGAATTACTTTTTGATCAGGGCTTGGATCACATTCGTCACCAATAAGCAACCAGTTTACCATTAAGTTTTTACCAAGATAAAAACTTTTATTGTCCGCTAAAAAATACCAAAGGGGTATTTTTTAGCTTGGTGCATATTAGCAATTAATTAATTTTATTTAGTTTGAGATATGCCTATGTTATAATAACAATTAGTTCTCAGCATTAGTTTTTCGGAAGCATAACTTGGAAGGAGGCCCTCTCGTGGAAATAGATGAAATGAGCTTGATTGATAAAAGCAAAAACGGCGATGTAGAGGCCTTTGGTGAATTGGTATCCATTTACGAAAAACAAGTATATAGTGTAGCCTACAGATTTATGGGCAATCATGATGATGCAAATGATTTAGCTCAAGAGGCTTTTATCAGGGCATTTAAAGGAATTGAAAATTTCAGAGGAGATGCTTCATTTAAAACATGGCTTTATCACATTGTTGCGAACGCTTGCCGTGATGAGCTGAGACGAATGAAAAGGCAGCCTACGGTATCACTTAACTCACCCATAATGACAGAGGATGGGGAAATTAATCGAGAACAAGAAGATTGGACTTTTGCACCTGAAATTATTTATGAAAGCAAAGAAATGCAAGAATTGGTTCAAAGGCTATTAAACGAATTAATACCTGAATACAGGCAGGTTCTGATTTTAAGGGAGCTGCAAGGCTTTACTTACGATGAAATAGCCGTAACCTTGGATTGTTCCTTGGGTACGGTAAAATCCAGAATCAGCAGGGCCCGTAAGATTTTGAAAGACCTGATTATTGAGAATAGGGAACTTTTTCATAACCCATCGCGTCTAGTGGATAGAAAGGTGGGGGAGGCATGAATAATTGTCCTAAAGTACAAGCCGATATTTCTGCTTACTTGGATGATGAACTTACTTTTGAAGAAAAAAAGCAAGTTGAAGAGCATCTTGCAAATTGTGAAATCTGCAGCCAAGAACTGAAAAATATCGAAAAGACCATATATATTCTCCGCTTTCTCGATTTGGTAGAACCACCTGAGAATTTTGTTATGGAATTAAAGAAGGAATTGATTAAAATTAGCCAAGAAAGATCAGCCGTTTCCAAGTGGGGAATGCGTTCGTGGTTTTCTTTGGGGGCAGTTGCAGCTGTCTTGGTTTTAGTGGTAGTTTCCCTAGGTTCTTTTTTTAACGGGGGTCCATTAAAGATTGCTTCTGATACCTTTTCTTCGTCTTCCGAATCCTCCGAGCAGATTATGCCAAATGTGGCCTTCGCTCCTGAAGAGCAGTTAAAAAGGATGCAAATCTACGGAGAAAATAATGATTTATACTCCGGAGGGGATGTGTCAGATGGAGAGAAAGTCGGTAGTGAGGAATATCCACTGCCAAATAAGGAATCCTTAGAAGGCAAAGGTAAGGTTGTGGGTGCTGTACCTGATACCTCCGTTGGCGTATTAAAATCTGAACCCGGCGATGAAGATACGGAGATTCCACCTTCAGAAGATATAAATAATGCTTATGTTTCCCAGATGGAAAAAGATAATGCACCTGATGCCGGCGAAATCAGTGATTCCCGAGATGGAGATTTGGTCACAGCCGAAAATATGTTGACAATGAGTTCTCTTCTGGAAGTACGAGAAGCACAAGGAGAGGAAAATGAAAGTGTATCCGAAAGGGAAACATCTCCCTCACTTGCCAGTGCTTTTGAAGATAAGGAGCAGGAGTTTCAATGGTTTTTAGAAGTCGAAGTTAATCACTTGCCAAGCCTGCTTGAAAAAATTGAAAATGTTTTAAATAACTCAGAGCTGGAGATGGTTCTGGTTGTTGATGAAAATAAAACGGAAGTTGATATTTCGGTGCCACTTGATCGAAGCGGTGAAATTAAAACAGAATTAGAACTCTTGATCCAACAGGAAGTGGACAAAAGCCTTGTAAAACAGCTAAAAGGTCCCTTGGAAGAGTATATTAAAACGGATCCTCTCGTATTAATTATTAAGCTAAGTGAATACTAACAAAAATTCGGTATGCAGGAAATTAACCCTTCATACCGAATTTTTATATAGTACTAAATTAAAAGTTTTAAAATGTAAATCGGCGGGGAGTGTTTTTTTTGGATTATCAGGGGAAGAAATTTTTGGTTATTGATGGCAGTAGCCTCGCACATAGGGCTTTTTATGCTTTGCCGCCATTAAGCAACAGGCAGGGTGTACATACCAATGCGGCTTATGGTTTTTTAACAATGCTTTTAAAAATATTAGATCAAGAGGCCTATGATTATGTAGCTGTTGCGTTTGATAAAAGCCGAATAACCTTTCGTACGGAATTATTTAGCGATTATAAAGGGCATAGAAAAGCAACTCCTCCCGAATTAAAACCTCAGTTTGGGTTGATTAAAGGACTATTGGATGCTTTGCACATACCAAATTATGAAGTAGATAATTATGAAGCGGATGATTTAATAGGTACCCTAGCTCATAAGGCTGATGGATTAGGTTTAAATGTGTCTATCTTAACCGGGGATAGGGATGCCCTACAATTAATAACAGAAAAAATTAAGGTTTTATTGACAAAGAAAGGGATCAGCGAAATAGATGTTTATGATCTGCAAAAAGTAAAGGAAAAATATGCCCTTTCCCCTGGACAGCTAATTGATGTAAAAGGCTTAATGGGGGATTCCTCCGATAATATACCCGGTGTGCCCGGTATAGGGGAAAAGACTGCGTTGAAACTAATTTACGAATATCAAAACCTTGAGGGGGTTTTAAATAATACTGATTTAATTAGCGGAGCGAAGCTTAAGGAAAATCTTAAGACCTATGGTGAACAGGCAGTTATGAGTAAAAGGTTGGCAACTATTGACTTAAATGTTCCTATGCAATTTTCACTTGATGATTGCCTTTATCAAGAACCTGATTACCAAGCATTGTTAGCCCAATACAGGGAGTTGGAGTTCAATAGTTTAATAGAAAAAACTTTGGCGGCCATTGGACAAACTGAAGAAAAATTAACAGGTGCCGATATGACTTTGGTATACGAATTAAACAGCTTAGAAGAGTTTAAAGAAAAGTGGCAAGCAGCAATTAGTAATAATGAAATAGCACTGGAGCTCATGCTGGATACGGCAGGCTATTTAAAAGGAAACTTAGTTGGTATTGGCTTTTCCACGGTTGATGGGGCTTGGGGTTTAACTGTCAAACAAGAGCAACAGGGACAGCTTTTATCTATTATAAAACCTGCTTTTTTATTGCCGGAAAGATCTTGGCTTTTTCATGATTCAAAAAGAATAATTGCCTTTTGTAATAGGTTTGGTGTCAGATTGGCGGGCAGTTACGGGGATACCATGTTAGCTGCTTATTTACTAAATCCCAGTAGGGGACAACAAAGCCTAGCAGAAATTCTTTTGGAACACTTTGATTTGCCTTTGATAGAAGGAGAAAACTCGGCCTTAAATGCAATTGAAAGGGCTGTGTCTTTATTTAAACTTCACCATAAATTATCAGACAAATTGGTGGAAACAGCAATGCTGAATCTTTATCGGGAAATTGAGCTCCCTTTGGCTTTTATTTTAGCAGATATGGAAACAAAAGGTGTAAAATTAGATTTATTGCGGTTGGAAGAAATGGGACAAGAATTGAGTGGACAAATCGAAGAATTAACCTCAGACATTTATCGGTTGGCCGGAGAAGACTTCAATATTAACTCTCCAAAGCAGCTGGGCGGAATTCTCTTCGACAAGCTTGGATTGCCGCCATTAAAGAAAACGAAAACAGGCTACTCAACCAATGCAGAGGTACTGGAAGAGTTGGCTCCTCGGCATCCAATTGTTCCCCTAATTTTGCATTACAGGCAATTAGTTAAACTATTCGGCACATATATTGAAGGCTTAAGGTCCTTGGCAAATCCCAAAAGCGGAATGATTCATACTACCTTTAATCAAGCAGTTACAGCTACAGGGCGTTTAAGCAGTCAGGAACCCAACCTTCAGAATATACCAATTAGAATGGAACAGGGCCGATTAATCAGAAAGGCTTTTGTTCCTTCTCAAGAGGGTCAGTTATTTTTAGCCGCTGATTATTCTCAGATCGAACTAAGGGTGCTGGCACATATTTCCGGGGATGAAAACTTAGTTGATGCCTTTAACAAGGATCAGGATATCCACCTTCGTACCGCCAGCGAAGTTTTTGGCGTGTCAATGGAACAGGTAGATTCCGGTATGCGTCGTCAAGCAAAGGCCGTAAACTTTGGTATAGTATATGGAATTAGTGATTTTGGCTTGAGTAGGGATCTAGGTATTTCGGTAGCGGAAGCTGAAAAATTTATTAAACTATATTTTGAACGCTACGCAGGTGTAAAAAAATATGTAGATAATATTATTCTGACGGCAAAAAATGAGGGCTATGTTGCTACCTTACTTCACCGTAGACGCTACCTGCCGGAGATTTTTAGTTCCAATCGAAACCTTCGTTTATTCGGAGAAAGAGCAGCAATGAATACACCCATTCAGGGATCAGCGGCAGATATTATTAAATTAGCCATGATTAAAATTGATAAATCTTTAACGGAACAAGGTCTGAAAACTAAAATGATCTTGCAAGTACATGACGAGTTGATTTTTGAAGTTCCTGAAGAGGAATTGAGTGTTGCAGCCAAGCTGGTCAAAAAAGGAATGGAAGAAGCATTGGCTTTAGATGTACCATTAAAAGTAGAAATAAAAACAGGTTATAACTGGTATGATATGGATATAATGAAGGAGTAGGAAGATTATGCCCGAGTTACCCGAGGTAGAAACAGTCAAACGCACGCTATTGGCAAATATTACAGGTAAGAAAATTTCTAAAGTTTCACTATATTATCAAGGCAATATTCGCAGGCCAAAGCCCGAAATCTTTTGTCAGATGCTTACAAATAAAATTTTTAAGGATATTCAAAGGCGGGGTAAATTTTTAATTTTTTATTTAAGCGGCAGATTAGTATTAATTGTTCACTTAAGAATGACCGGGCAGTTGGTTTACCTTAATTCCGTGGAACCATTGGAAAAACACACTCACCTGGTTTTTTCCTTGCAAAATGGAATGGATTTACGTTACTTGGATATTCGAAAATTTGGCACCTTTGATCTGTTGGCAGAGGAGGAATTAAAAAGCTTTAAAAGCCTTCAGCAGCTGGGTCTGGAGCCTTTGTCCCCAAACTTTTCTCTTCAGAAATTTAAAGAAGCATTTATGGGACGCAGTAAAAGTGTGAAGGCCCTCTTGTTGGATCAAACTATCGTGGCTGGAATAGGGAATATTTATGCAGATGAAATATTGTATAAGGTGGGTTTTCACCCCGAAATGATCACTCGGGATTTAACGGGTCTTGACTTTGAAGATCTACACAAGGGAATCGTTGATATATTAGAATTGGGAGTGCAATATAGGGGCACCACCTTTAGAAATTATGTTGATGGTGAAGGCAAGCATGGTCAATTTCAAGATTTTCTGAATGTCTACGGCAGAAAAGGAGAACCTTGCTTTCGTTGCGGGGCCGAAATACGAAAAATTAAGGTAGCCGGCCGGGGTACATATTATTGCCCCGGTTGCCAGCCAAAGCGGTAGTTTGCGAGGTGAAATCCATGACTATTATTGGCTTGACCGGAGGTATCGGGAGCGGTAAAAGCACAGTAGCCGAAATGTTGAAGGAATTAGGAGCAAAAATTATTGATGCGGATCAGATAGCCAGGGAGGTGGTGGAACCGGGAGAACCCCTTTTGGCAATGATAGCCGCTGAGTTCGGGAAGGATTGTTTAACGGAACAAGGCAGACTCAATAGACAGTTTTTGGCTTCAGTGATTTTTAATGATGAAGACAAGAGAAAGACCCTTAATCGGTTAATTCACCCCGTCATTAAAAAATCTATAGAGAATAAGATTAAGAAGATTAAAGCAACGGATCAACAAGCAATTATTGTACTGGAGGCTCCGTTACTGGTTGAAGCCAAGATGACATCAATGGTTGATGAGGTATGGGTAACGGAATTAGATCCCAGATTACAGCTAAATAGGGTTATAAAGCGGGATGGCATTACTCAGACAGATGCATTAAGAAGGATGAAAAGCCAAATATCCCCTTCGGAGAGAAGAGCCTTTGCCAAGGTAATTCTAGATACGGAAAAGGATGCGGAAGAACTTAGAAGGAATGTAGCTAAGGAATGGCAACGTATCTTGGCTTGCAGAAGGTAAATTCAATAATTTAGTCATCATAAGAAGGAAGTAGATGCGGGAGGTTTTTAGTGATTAGCAACCCCTTTACAAAAACAGGTTTTATTTGGATAATCCTATTAATAGCAGCGGCAATAGTGGTGCTATTTCTGCCTTGGTTTTGGAGGATGTTATACCCTTTGCCTTACCGGGATACAATCTTCTCCAACGCTCAGGAAGCAGGTGTTGACCCTTATTTAACTATGGCTGTTATTAGGGTTGAAAGCAAATTCAGGCCAATGGCCCAATCGGTGAGGGGTGCAAAGGGCTTAATGCAGCTAATGCCCGAAACAGCTCAATGGGTTATAAAGCAAATGGGAGAAAAATTTGATGAAAAATTATTGTTTGATGTTGATTACAATACCAAGATAGGCTGCTGGTATTTGGCTTATTTAATAAAGGAGTTTAACGGTGAGTTACACCTGGCTTTAGCATCCTATAATGGTGGTCCAAATAATGTGAAACAGTGGATTAAAGATGAAATATGGAACGGTAAATTGGAACAATTGACGGATATTCCATTTCCGGAAACCAAGGATTTTGTAGAAAAGGTGCTGTATGATTATAATACATATAGGCAAATCTACAGCTGGCATGTAAGTTTTGTAAGAAAAGCAGGTTTTTTAGTTGAAACAAAGAATATGAATTCACTAACGGCAGAACTAAGAGGTGGGACTTTTGGACAATAAAAAAATAACAACACTAAAGCAAGTCGAGCAAATTAATTTGGAAAGCGGGAGAAGGTTTTTCTCAGCCACTCATGAGGAAATAGAAAATGGCTCTACCACAGATATTTACTTTATTAGAACCTTAGAAATACTAAAACATCTAAACCTGTCTGATACAATTGTAACAGGAGAAATCTTTGGCAGACGGGACGGGGTGTTTGCAGGTTTAGAAGAAGTAATCAGCATTTTGCGAAATGCAGGGGTTGAACTTTGGTCCTTATCAGAAGGGACAAGTTTTAAGGCCAAGGAAGTGGTTATGCGTATTAAAGGCCCATATGCTAATTTTGGTGCTTACGAAACCGTAATTTTAGGTATGTTAGCCAGTTCGTCAGGTTGGGCAACAGCTGCAAAGGAGGCAAAAGATGCCGCGGATGACAAGCCGGCAATTTGTTTTGGAGCCAGGCATGTTCACCCGGCTGTTGCACCGGTGATGGAAAGGGCGGCATTATTAGGAGGCATGGACGGAGCCAGTTGTATTTTAGCAGCACGCTTGGCTGGCCTTGAACCTCAAGGTACTGTACCCCATGCCGTATTTTTAATTATTGGGGATACTTTAGAAACAGCAAAGGCTTATCACGAAACCATGCCTTTTGATGCCAAAAGGGTAATGCTGGTTGATACTTTTAAGGATGAAGCAGAAGAAGCTCTAAGGCTAGCAAGGGATTTAGGGTATGCCTTGGATGGTATTCGCTTGGATACGCCAAGTGAAAGAGGCGGTGTTACGCCGGATTTAGTAAGAGAAGTGCGTTTTCGCTTAGATGCTGAGGGCTTTCAACATGTAGGTATTTTTGTGTCCGGGGGGCTTTCTCCGGAAAGGATCCAAATTCTTTCGGCTGCCGGAGCAGCAGCCTTCGGTGTTGGCAGTTATATCTCTGCTGCACCTCCTTTGGATATGACCTTGGATTTGAAAATGATAGGAGATAAACCGATAGCAAAAAGGGGTCGTTTACCTGGACTTACCCCAACTGATCGCCTGAAAAAAATCTTATAGAATCCCTTAAATTAGTTGTATAATTTTTAAAAAGGCCCCGCGGGGCCTTTTTAAGCATAGACTCTACCTAATTGCCAAATAATAGACAAAAGAGGAAAAAGGTGAGTTTTATGTTTGATTTTCGCTTTCATTTAATTTCACTAACTGCAGTTTTTTTGGCCTTGGGTTTGGGTATGATTATTGGGGTAGCTGTCATAGATGAAGGAATCATAGAAAGAGAGCAAAAGTATTTGGTTGACCGATTGGAGGAAGATTTTCATATTCTTAGAGCTCAAAACAATATAGTAAAAAAAGAAATAGCAGAGACAGAAAAAAAACTGGCTCTATGGCAAGATTTTTCCAAAGAGATCTTGCCTGCTTTAATTGGAGGAAAATTAACGGATAAAAAAATTGTTATTATAAAAACCACCGACAAAGAGATGCCGAAGGATCTAATAGAAAATCTGCTGAAAGCAGGAGCTGATGTGGTTTTCCAATTTGATTTGGAAACATTATTTTCGGAAGAAGAAGCCTTAATCAATAATAAATCCGGCATTTATCTCGACAAAGAAAAACGAAAAGAGCTGGAACAATGGGCATTATTGCTGTCTAAACGGATTTATACAGGCAATTTCAATTTGGAGGGAGCTTCTGACGGAGATATTTTGGAAGCAACAACAACTTTACCTCCGGATACAGTTATTATAATTGGCGGAATTGATTCTCAAGATAAATTTTTAGCGGGGGAATTCGATTTTCCGTTAATATCGGATCTGCGATCGAGGGGATTGGTTGTTGCCGCGACGGAAGTTAGCGATGTATTATACTCTTGTATTCCTCAATACCTGAAAATAGCAGATATAATCATAGATCAAGTAGATACTATCCCCGGACAAGTAGCTTTAATTTGGGCTTTAACCGGGTTTGAAGGCTATTATGGGGTTGGCACTCAAGCAATTAATTTGCTGCCCCGCTTTCAATAAACTAAAATTAAAAAGCGTGGATAACCCACGCTAAAAATTTGGTGTCGGAGGAGGGACTTGAACCCTCACGGTGTTTACCATACGCCCCTCAA
>CAZCQT010000034.1:0-11034 GCA_964500905.1 uncultured Moorellales bacterium | reverse complement strand
GGAGCTGGCGGCCAAGTTAAGGGCAAAAAGAATGCAAATTACCCTTGGTGTGCTAATATTAGCATTGGTGGTAACAGGAGGTAAGCAATTACAGACTAAACCCCTGGAAATCATCTTTTTAGATGTAGGTCAAGGAGATGCTATTTTTATGCGAACCCCCAAAGGAACAACTATACTTTTGGATGGAGGGGGTTCGCCCGGCTGGCAGGCAAATGATTTTCGCGTAGGAAAAGAAGTTGTTGTGCCCTATTTACAAAGACAGGGTGTAAAAAAGGTAGATCTTCTAATCAGCTCCCACCCGGACACAGATCATATGCAGGGCTTAGAAGATGTTTTGGCAGAATTAACAGCCGATACCTTACTAATGCCTCCAAGGGAGATTTTCGATGATGCTTACAATGTCTTACTGGAGCTGGCAAATTATAAAAATGTACAAATCTTAGAAGGTATGGCAGGGGATAGCATTGAATTGGATCATGGTATCGTTTTAGAGGTTTTAAATCCTCCCGGTAATGAAAAATATTTTCGAACAGCAGTGGATAATAATCATTCTTTATTAATAAGGTTAAGTTACAAAAATGCAAGCATTTTGTTAACCGGGGATTTGGAGCTGGAAGCATTGGAGTTTTTGTATGACAGAGGTTTTACCGGTCCGGCGACCATCTTTAAAGCCCCCCATCATGGCAGCAAAACAGGATTCTATCCGCCGTACTTGGAAGATATTAACCCCTTGGGGGTGGTTTATTCCGTAGGCAGAAATTCTTATGGACACCCCGGTGCTGATCTGCTTAGGTATTGGGAGGAAAGAGATGTCCCGTACTATCGGACAGATCAAAACGGAGCCATTATTATCAAGACCGATGGAGCAAAATTAAATATTAAAAAATTTATAAATGAGTAAGGTTGTAATAATTAAAAAGGGAATGAGTTTAAATGTCAACCTATAATACCTTGATGGCAGATATAAAAAGCGGCAAGTTAAAACAGGTTTATCTTTTCTTTGGTGGTGATTTTTATTTTGCTGAAAAAGTATTGAAGGAATTAGAACAGGTCTGTTTTTCCGATGAAGGTATGAAGGATTTTAACTATGATATTTTTGATGGGGAAAGGACATCCTTAACCTCCATTTTGGAGGCAACCTTAATCTTGCCGGTATTTGCGGAAAGAAGACTGGTGGTGGTTAAAAACGCTTATTGGCTCGCTTCTAAAAGGAAGGATGCTAAAGAAGAAGATGATGAAAAAGGAGATGATGAAGAGGCAATACAGGATGACAACAGCCTGGCCATTCTTAATTATTTAGAGAATCCCACCTTAAGCACAACTTTAGTCCTTTTTGTTCGGGGCAATGTTGATAAAAGAAAAAAATTTTATAAAATGATTACTAAAGAGCAGGCCTTCCTGGAAGGAAATGATCTAAAGGGTCAAGATTTGAGAATTTTTATTAAGGACTATCTTAAGGAACAAGGCAAGGAAATCGATGAAAGAGGACTGGCTATTATTATTAACCAACAGCAAGAGGGAACCCAGTTTTTAGAAAAGGAACTGGAGAAATTGGTTAGCTATGCGGGGACAAACCAAAAAATTGATCAGGCCGATGTGGAAAATATTTTGACCTTAACTATTTATAATACCATTTTTGATTTAACTGATGCAGTTGGGGCTAGGGATTCTGCTAAGGCACTGTGGCTTTTCAGAAAAATGCTTCAAGAAGGGGAAAGGATAGGTTTTATTTTGTCTATGTTGGGCTTTCAACTTCGCTTAATAATTCAGGCCAAGGAATTATTAGAAAAAAATTTCACTCATCAACAGATCATTAACAGTATTAAAGGGAGCCCTTATCCCATAAAAAAGGCCATAGCCCAATCAAGAAACTTCAGCATAAATGATTTAATCTTAGCTTTGGAAAAATTACTGGAGGCCGATCTGTTTATTAAACAAGGCAAAGCGGAACCCAGAACAATTTTTGAACAAACTATTTTTGAACTTTGCTCTTAATAGCGAAGTAGGTGGTTACAACCTACGGCTTGCCATAAAAAAAAGACCCTAGGGTCTTTTTAACTAATTGAGCTGTTAAGCTTTTTTTGCAGTTGAGATTTTTTTCTGGCGGCAGTATTTTTATGAATAATACCTCTGGAAGCATTTTTATCAACTGCTTGAAGAGCTCTCTTAAAAGAAGCATGTATTTGCTCCTGTTCACCAGAGGCCAAGCTTTGCTCAAATCTTTTAATGGCAGTTTTCATGGCTGATTTGCGGGCCGTGTTGATAGCATTTCTTTTTTTAGCGATTTCCACCCTTTTAATAGCGGATTTAATATTAGGCATTTATTGTCACCTCCTATTAGAGAGCTTGGAAGCAATAATTAACAAACTTTATAATAACATGATTAAATAAAGAAATCAAGAGATTAAAACGGTATATACCTCCTTTTTTCGGGAAAACTATCATTAGTTTGGAAAAAGGAGGTGAATTTAAGATGAGAGGTAATATTGTTGGCACTATTGTACGTTTTATTGTATCCGCCTTGGTATTAATGTTGGTTGGTTGGCTATTGCCGGGCATAACAGTTAATGGATTTACCGGGGCATTATTAGCTGCTGTTGTGATTGCAGTTTTAGGGGCTATCGCCGAGGCCCTGATGGGCGAAAAAATTTCTCCCCAAAGCCGTGGTATAGTTGGTTTTATTACAGCGGCAGTCGTTATTTATTTAGCACAATTTGTTGTTCCCTCATTTTTATCAGTTAATATTCTCGGTGCACTATTGGCAGCTTTAGTAATCGGTGTTATAGATGCCTTTGTACCTACCGAATTACGCTAAAGAAAAGCAAAAAAAACTCCAGGGGAAAGCCCTTGGAGTTTTTTTGCATCAACAAACAAAAACCAAAATGATTTAAAGTTTTCTGTTTATAGAAGGAAAGAAATTTTTTCGACGCTACTCATTATTCATTACTTGTTTTCCACTTTCCTCCAAAAGTTTGCATAAGGGACCTTCTGCGGCATAGGTATAAAGTATGCAAAAAGAAGGAGGCTCAATCATGATCAGATTTTACTTCCGTCTTTCACCGCAGTTTATCCATAATTTAAAAAAAATAGCTTTTATAGCCTTGGTTGTATTTATAGGAATTTCTTTTTTTAAATTTTTTGATCTTCCTAAAAAGGCCGTCATAAAAAGCAGTTCAATCATTGATGAGCAAGATCTTTCCTTAAATCACGCCAGACAATGGTTAGAGTTATTAGGATTGAATAAGGAGGGCTACAAAGCCATCCTGACAAAAAACTTACCCAGCCTGACCGCCCAAGCAAAGAGCAAAGAAAAAACCAAAAAAGCCTCCATCGCCTATACTTTTTTCAGCATTGACCCGGCCAACCCTTTAAGCTTTTTTGGCAAAGGGTTGAAGCAGGTAGAGGCAAGGGAAGTAATGTCACCTTCTTTGATTGAAAGTAACCCCTTATTTGAAGATGAAGGAATTGTTGAGATTTTGGACATTCCCTTTGACAAGGGGCAGGAGCAGATTGTCGATGACTTATCAACTGATCCCAAGGTGGTGCAAGGTGCGGAAATAATTATTATTAACACCCATAATGCGGAAACATATAAAGCAACTGATGGCGTCAGTAAGGAGGAGGGGAAAAACAGCGGTGTTTCCAAGGTCGCAGCCCATTTAGAAAAAATACTAAAGGAACAATATAAACTCACTGTGGCACGTTCAGATAAAATTCATGACTTCCCTAAATTTGAAGAATCATATACTAATTCAGGGGAAACTTTAAAAAAGTTGCTTGCGGAGAATCCCCATGCCAGAGTGGTAATCGATATTCATCGCGATGCCGGTCATCCCAAACCTTTGGTTGCTACTATTAACGGTAAAAAAACTGCTCAAATTCGCCTTATTGTTGGCAGCGATGCCAGATTGACTCACAGCGGCTGGCAGCAAAACAGAGAATTTGCTCGTCAGGTAACAGAAAAAATGGATGGCTTGTATCCGGGTTTGTCTTTGGGTTATCGGGTTCAAAGCGGGAGGTACAATCAGCATCTGCACCCCAGGGCAATCTTGTTGGAAGTGGGCAATGATTTAAACTCTCTGGATGAGGCAACAAGGGCTATAGAGCTATTTGCCAAGGTGCTGGCTGACTTATTGGGAAATCAGGGGCAGATTTGAACCCCTGCTTTTAATAGCGAAAAATGCAATTTGATAATATTTTTAAAAGTTTTTAAATGGCCTTGGTGCTTCCTACCGGGGTCATTTTGTTTGTGCAATCACAGAGGCATACAACTTTGGCAGACAGCAAAAATACAAAATGTGACTTCGGCAGGATTTTTTGTTATAATATAAAATTGGAATAAAAAGTTGATCTTTCGGTAAATGGAGGAAAAAATAAATGCCCCAAGCTAATTGGCAGTCAAGAGTACGCAATTTTTGTATCATCGCCCATATTGATCATGGTAAATCAACCATGGCGGATCGGCTGTTGGAATATACAGGAGCTGTTAGTGCAAGAGAGATGTCCCAGCAATTGCTGGATCAAATGGACTTAGAAAAAGAAAGAGGCATCACTATAAAGCTAAAAGCGGTTCGCTTAGAGTATCAAGCCCTTGACGGCGAGGAATATACATTAAATTTGATTGATACCCCGGGCCATGTGGATTTTTCTTATGAGGTTTCAAGAAGCCTAGCTGCTTGCGAAGGGGCAATTCTCATAGTAGATGCCGCTCAGGGTATAGAGGCCCAAACCTTGGCAAATATTTACCTTGCACTGGAGCATGATTTGGAAATCATTCCTGTCATTAATAAAATCGATTTACCCAATGCAGATCCGGAAAGAGTAAAGCAAGAATTAGAGGATGTTATAGGGCTGGACACCTCCAATGCCATCTTAGCCTCTGCTAAAACGGGAGAAGGCACTCAGGCCGTACTTGAGGCCATAGTGAATAGGGTATCATCACCTGTTGGCAGGCTTGATGCCCCCCTAAGGGCTATGATTTTTGATTCCCATTTTGATAGCTACAAGGGGGCCATCCCCTATATAAAAATAGCTGAAGGCAGGCTTACAAAGGGCATGACTGTCAAAATGATGATGACAGGTAAAAATTTTGAGGTGGTAGAGGTCGGAGTTTTTGCACCGGAAATGCGCTTGGTTGATGCCTTATCTGCCGGGGAGGTTGGTTTTTTTACCGCCAGCATTAAAAATGTGGCAGATACGCAAGTAGGGGATACTGTTACCACCAATGATAACCCGGCAACAAAGCCTTTACCCGGTTATAAAAAGATTGCTCCCATGGTTTTTTGCGGTCTTTACCCTATTGAGACAAAAAACTATGAGGATTTAAAGGATGCTTTAGAAAAATTAAAATTAAACGATGCCTCCCTTCATTATGAGCCCGAAACTTCAAATGCCTTGGGATTTGGTTATCGTTGCGGTTTTTTAGGTTTGCTGCACATGGAAATTATTCAAGAGCGTCTGGAAAGAGAATATGATTTAGATTTGATTACCACCGCCCCCAGTGTGGTTTATCAGGTGACCAAGACAAATGGGGAGATCATTAAAGTTGATAACCCCGCCTACCTGCCTGAGCCGCAAAAAATTGAAATGATAGAAGAGCCCTACGTCAAAGCTACTATTATGGTTCCAAGTGAATTTGTAGGGGCTGTGATGGAACTGTGTCAGGAAAAACGAGGGGAATTTAAAAATATGGAATACCTCACTCCCACTAGGGTAATGATTACCTATGAATTGCCTCTTAGTGAGACTATTTTTGACTTTTTTGATCAACTTAAATCCCGTACCAGAGGTTATGCTTCCCTAGATTATGAGGTTATTGGCTATCGGTCCTCAAATCTGGAGAAACTGGATGTTTTGATTAATGGTGAGATTGTGGACGCTTTATCTTCAATTGTTCATAAGGATAGTGCATATAGACGGGGAAGAGTGTTAGTGGAAAAGCTAAGAAGAATTATTCCGCGGCAAATGTTTGAGGTGCCAATTCAGGCGGCTATTGGCAACAAGGTAATAGCTAGAGAATCTGTTAAAGCCCTGAGAAAAAATGTTATTGATAAGTGCTATGGTGGGGATATAACCAGAAAGAAAAAGCTTTTAGAAAAGCAAAAAGAGGGCAAAAAACGGATGAAACAGCTAGGAAATGTAGAAATCCCTCAGGAAGCCTTTATGGCTGTTCTTAGTATTGATGATTAACAAAGTTAAGGTTTATCATTTATCAACGTAAGTTTATTTTGTAAAAAAGCTACAGAGCAATGATCAAATGGCAGATAATTGTCCGCTGATCATTTGTAGCAGGGGAGGGTTAAAATTGGGTATCGGTCTTTATATCCACATCCCTTTTTGCTTGAAAAAATGTAACTACTGCGATTTTACTTCCTATCCCTTAAACACAGATCAGGTAAATATTTTTTTAGCAGCCTTGCTGAAAGAAATGGAATTATATTATCATCAATTAAATCAGGAAAACCTAAAACTGGAGACCCTTTACCTTGGCGGGGGTACCCCATCTTGCCTTTCCAATAACCAGCTTGCTTTTATCTTAGAGAAGGTAAAAACCTTCTTTCAGTGGACTCCGGCTATTGAAGCAACTATTGAGGTTAATCCCGGCACCATTGGCTTAGAAAAATTGATGCTGCTGAAGGATTTGGGAGTTAATAGATTATCTGTTGGTGCTCAGTCCTTTAGCTTTGCCGAGCTAAAAGGGATGGGCCGTTTGCATGATGTTGACAGTATTCTTCAAACAGTTTCCAATGCTCGTCAAGCGGGCTTTCATAATCTTAGTCTGGATTTAATTTATGGCTTGCCTGATCAAAGCCTTGAGCAATGGCAATATAATTTGCAAAAAGCCTTTTCGCTGGAACCAGAGCATTTGTCAACATATGGCTTGAAAATTGAAGAAAATACCCCCTGGGGAGATCTAGTGGATAAGGGCCAACTTTTTGTTGCCCATCAGGATTTGGCCAGATTAATGTTTGATGAGGTTCAACATCAAGCTCAACAAAATGGCTATCAGCATTATGAAATTTCTAATTTTGCAAGGCCCGGCTTTGAATCAAAGCATAATTGCCGTTATTGGCAGTCAAAATCCTATTTAGGTTTGGGAGTGGCAGCTTCCTCTTATTTAGATGGTGAAAGATGGACAAACCTCAATGAAATTAATTCTTATCATAAATCATTGGCTGCAGGCAATTTACCCATCGAAGAAAAAGTGAAAATAAGTCGGCAGGATGAAATTTCAGAGACACTCTTTCTGGGGCTTCGCTTATTAAAAGGTGTTTCTCTTTTAAAATTTAAAGATCGATTCGGGCTACCCGTAACTCAGATTTTTTCAAAGGAAATATCAAGGCTTTCGAATTTAGGGCTTGTAAGCATTGATGACAATTATTTACGCTTAACTGCAAAAGGAATTCCAATAGCCAATGAAGTTTTTCAGTTTTTTGTTTGATCAGTGTAGATTATATTTATGCAATGATTTATAATAAAAACACAAGATTAAGTAATGTTTTTGCAATACTCATCTTGGTGATGAATATTTGCTGAGGGAAGGCGTTAGCCAAGGGGACGAAACCAGAGTTGTTATACCAGGAGAGTGGCATCTAATAAGTATTGGGGGCTTATTAATGAGTGAAATAACAGTGGGTATGGCCATAATGGACTTTATTCCGGTGTTGCTGTTTTTTATTGCAGCTATTATTTTACAAAGGGATTTATACAACAAATTATCAAAAATGGCTTTTTCTATGTTAGCAGCCGGCTCTTTAATGGTTTTTGCCGGGGGATTTTATAAGGCACTTTGGAAGTTATTATACGGCCTGCAGATTGCAGATGTCACATATCTTAACTCAGCCTTATTTCCTTTACAAGCACCTGGCTTTATATTAATGTTTTTTGCCTTGCTTTCTTTGTTTGGCCGCGGTAAAGGCAGAAACATTAATTTTAACGCAGTGGCTGCTGTTCCTGTTTATGAAAGCAATTTACCTTTTTTAATTGGGCAAATTCTGGGTTGTTCCGGTGTAATTTGGGTTTTATTTTTTATTGCTAAAAAAATGAAACACATGGTAGCAATGTTGCTGTTTCTGGTGGCTTTTCTTGCTATGCTTGCAATGGGTTATTTAGCCTCAGCAGGTGGTCCGGGAATGGATTGGATTGAGCAAAGTGTTAATGTTGTTTCTCAGGGTTCTTTTTTGCTTGGAGTTCTTTTGCTTAGCAAAGCAGGCTTGTCGGGGCAGGACGCTTTGGCCGTGAGTGGGACATCATTTAAAAAAAAGGTAAGAGGGTCCAAGTGGTTTAAAATTGCCGCAATCGGTTTTTTGCCGTTGCTGCTAGGGGTTTTCTATATTTATACCCTTGATTATTATCGGGCAGGTCCCCTTGCTGTAAGTGCCACACAGGAACAACAACATGTGCGGATTCAATCTATTGATAAAATGATGGTTTTTCAACCTGCTCAGTCAGAAGCTGAGGTAGGGTTAATATTTTACCCCGGTGGTAAAGTCGATTATTTATCATATGCACCATTAATGCAGGGGGTCGCCCGAGAGGGTTATCTATGTGCTCTGGTTAAAATGCCTTTTAATTTAGCTGTCTTTGATACAAAGGCGGCGGATAAAGTGATGAAGAAATACCCGGACATTAGTAATTGGTACATTGGGGGGCATTCCTTAGGCGGTGCCATGGCTTCAGTCTATGCGGGAAAAAATCCTGATAAGCTAAAAGGAATTATTTTTTTGGCCTCCTACCCCTCGGCAGATTTAAGCAATACGGAACTAAGAATGCTCTCTGTTTATGGTTCGGAAGACGGGGTTCTAAACAGGGAAAGATTTGTAGAAAGTAAGGTAAATGCTCCAGGTGATGTCAGGTATTATGAAGTCCAAGGGGGCAACCACGCTTACTTTGGTGACTATGGTGAGCAGAAGGGTGATGACGCAACCAAAATTACTCCCCAAAAGCAAATGGCTATAGCTATTCAAAGGATTTTAGATTTTCTAAATGAATAAGCTTTTAACAGAGGATAGAGGACAGAGGACAGGAAAAACTTTTAACAATAGTTAAACAGTAGTTTAAAGATTGCTTCCCAATCGTTGAACGGTTGTTTAACAGTTGTGTTTGCATGTGATTCTTTTGGGATGTTAAGAGCTAATAAGGAATTTATCGGTATCAGCGTTACAATTGTTCAACTACCGTTTAACTGCCGTTCAACTATTGTTCAAATCAATTGCCGACTACATTTTAAAAGGCCTCAGGCCTTTTTTAAATTTAATCCCTTGACAAAACCCCTAGTAAGTGGTATTTTCAGAGTTGAGAATTAGCACTCATTAAAGGAGAGTGCTAACAAAAAGGATGAGGGTCATGGTAATGGATGAACGTAAAAAAAAGGTGCTGCTGGCTATTGTCAAAGATTTTATAGACACTGCCGAGCCTGTAGGCTCCCGCACTATTTCAAGAAAATATGATTTGGGTGTTAGCTCCGCCACTATTAGGAATGAAATGGCTGATCTTGAGGCAATGGGTTATATAGAGCAGCCTCATACCTCCGCCGGCCGCATACCTTCCGACGCCGGTTACAGATATTATGTTGATTGCTTAATGGAAAAATACCCCTTAGGTGAAGCGGAAAAAAATTATATCAGAAAACGGTTTTCACAAAAAATAAGGGAGATACAAGATGTAATTGACATAGGAGCAGAGCTTCTTTCAGAAATGAGCAGTTATACATCTTTAATTATGGGCCCCTATTATCAGGAAGATCGCCTAAAGCAGGTTGTTTTATTGCCCTTATCTTCTGAAAAAATACTATTGGTAGCTATTTCCCAATCAAATAAAATTAATAATTATGTTTTGAATGTGCCCCCAAGCCTGACAGAAAGCGATTTAGATATAATTGCCCGAGTTTGGAACAATAGAATTAAGGGTTTAGCTCCCTCCGAAGTAGGCAGCGAAATGTTAAATGAAATTTATGAGGAGCTCCATATTTATCGAAAAGTGATTAAAAATATTGCTTTGGTTTTGTTTGAAGGACATGATCAACAAGGAGGCCCTGTTTCTCTCAGTGGCTCCCTAAATATTTTTAATCAGCCCGAATTCAGGGATTTGGGTAAAATCAGAGATATTTTAGAGTTGTTAGAAAGTCCCTTGGTAATAAAAGATTTACTTGCCGATACCCAGCCTCAGGGTTTGACCATTAAAATCGGGGGAGAAAATAAGCTGGAGGGTATCAATCAGTGTAGCATAGTAACTGCTACCTACAATCTTGACGGGGAAATGAAGGGACATATTGGAATTTTAGGTCCTACCAGGATGAACTATGCCAAGGCTGCTACCTTGGTTGAAATAATGGCCCAGCAGCTCGCTCTTGCATTAAAAAAACTGCTTGAGTAATAAATGTTTGGAAAAATACAGTTGCATTAATACAAAACCCAGCCCAGCCTTAAATGAAAACAGTTATGCATTTTAATTGCCTTAAAAATTGTAATACCAACAAAGGTGGTGAGTACTTTAGTGAAAAACAACAAAAAAACAGAGGATTTAATTATAGAAGAGGATCTTAGGAATTCCGGCGAACAAGAAATAAAAACTGAGGATTTGCAGCAGAAGTTGGAAGAACAGCAATGTGAAATTAATGAACTCATGAACAGACTTTTAAGGACACAGGCCGACTTTGAAAATTATCGCCGCCGTTCCCGTAAGGAGCTGGCTGAAATGTCTCAACTGGGTGCAGAAAAGGTAATTTTGGAGCTATTGCCCGTTTTGGATAACTTCGAAAGAGCACTGCTGTCGTCCAAGGACGATCCGGAGTTGGAGCAATTTATTGTTGGTATGGGGATGATTCATCGTCAGTTAAAGGGTGTTTTGGAAAAGGAAGGCTTAAGGGAAATTGAGGCCATTAATGAGCTCTTTGATCCGGAAAAACATTATGCCGTAGCACAAATACCTACTTCAGAATTTGAAGACAATATAATTATGGAAGAAATCCAAAAAGGGTACTTCTTAAATGACAAGGTTATCAGAGCCAGTACAGTTTGCGTTTCAAAAAAAGAG
>CAZCQT010000033.1:0-11104 GCA_964500905.1 uncultured Moorellales bacterium | reverse complement strand
GGCATAGGTAAAGTCAACATGTTCCCGGCAGCGATATCTGTAGCCGGGATGTTTTTCGATGGCTATTTGATATTCATCGGGGGGAAAGCCTCCCAAGTAAATAAAGCCCTTCATAAGCTCCATTAAATTGCCTTGCAGATTGATCATCTCAGCGTCTGGCTTGCTACAGTAAATTACAGAATTTTGGGTGGCAGCTTTACCAATTAAGCCGGAGTGGTCAGCGTGCATATGTGTTACAAAAAGGTCTGTTTTGTTAAGATCCAGGTTCAATTCTTTGATTCCCCCAAGCAATGCCTCTTCACATTCAATTCTGTTCATACCCGTATCGACAATCAAATTACGTTCCTTTCCTTTAATTACATAAGAATTAAGCTCTTTTAAAGGATTTTTGGGAATAGGTATTCTAAGTCTAAAAAGACCGGGATAAAGTTCTTCCATCTGATGATTGCTCCTTTCTCTGAAAAGTAATTGAGTAAAACCTAACACGATTCTGGTTATATCTCAATTATCTGTAAATTGCAAGGGTTTTTTGCTAATTGGGCTTTTCTGTCTTTTATTGGCTGTTTTAGTATGCTATAATGACCGTTAACAATAGGGACTATAATTATTACTTGAAGGGGGGTAGGCTGTGAAACTTAAACTTGTTTGGAAGGTTCTTGCGTTGGTTTTGGTAATAGGGGTAGGGGGAGTTTTAACCAAAGGGGCTTTGGATTATACCAGCGGTGCGGAATTTTGCGGCACAATTTGCCATACCATGGAAGGGCAGTATGAAAGATGGGGGCACTCTTCCCATCGAGTAGAAGATGGTTGTATTTCCTGTCATTTACCTCATGATAATTTCATTAATTATTTAGTCAGGAAGACTACAGATGGCATGTATGATGTTTATTCATTTACCTTAAAGGACCCGCCGGATCGTCTTCAAATTTCCCAGCGGGGAGCCGATTTAGTGGTGCAAAACTGTCAGCGTTGTCATGAAAATTTAATTATGGCCTATAATGTTGCGGAAGGCCGTTATTGTTGGGATTGCCATCGGGGATTGCCCCATGGTTTCTAAAAAGGGGGATTGAGTTAATGAAAAAGCTTATAGGGATAATTGCTCTTGTGCTTGTTGTTGCCTTAATAGGCGGCGGGCTTTTATGGAATTATCGAACAGGGCAGGCAGAGGTAGCATTTTTAGAAACATATCAGATCCCCGATGGGGAATTAAAGATGGAGATATGGGGTAATAAATATCCTCTGCATTATGATAGTTATTTAAAGACTGCCGAGGGAGGGGTGGGTGACAGCAAGTACAGAGGCTCAGAAAACTACAGTCGTTTAAGTGCTTGGCCCTTTCAATATGTGCTTTTTGATGGTTGGGGCATGGGTGTTGAATACACTGAGGCCAGAGGCCATATCTATGCCATGATTGATCAGTTGGATATAGATCCTTCAAGAAAAGCCGCCGGAGGAGTTTGTCTTACCTGTAAAACCCCTTTGGCCAATCAAATGAAGGAACAAATGGGAGTAGATTATTTTAGGTTGCCCTACAACGAGGTTCATGGCAAGCTCCCTATCGAGGCTAAGGAGTTAGGCCCGGCCTGTATTGACTGCCATGATACCGAAGATGCCGGTTTGCACTTAAATCGCTGGACTCTGGAGGAGGGTTTGGTTAGGATTGGCAAGGATCCGAAAAAATTAACCAATCAGGAATTGAGGACTTTAACCTGTGCCCAATGTCATGTGACCTATGCAATTCCAAAGGATGAAAATAAAAAATCAATTGACTTAATCTTTCCCTGGGAGGGTGGCAGCTTTGGTAATATTACCATCGAAGATATAGAAAAAACTATCAAAGACAATGGTCTTTATGAATGGACCAATAAACTGATAGATATGCCTCTAGGTCATGTAAGACATCCTGAGTTTGAGTTGTTCAGCAATCAAAGTACCCACTGGTCTGCGGGACTGGCCTGTGCAGATTGTCATATGCCTTATCAAAGGGTGGGCAGTGTTAAGATTTCCAGCCATAACTTGGCCTCTCCGTTAAAAACCGGCTTGGAGCCTTGTTTGCAGTGTCATAAGCAAACGGAGGAAGAATTAAAGGAGAGAATCTTCTTTATTCAAGACAGAACTAATCATTTGTTGACCAAGGCCGGCAATGGGGCCGCCCAGGCTGTCAAGGCCATTGAAATGGCTATGAATACACCGGGAACCGATCAGGATTTAATAGCTGAAGCAAAGGAATTCTTTGAAAAGGCTTACTACAGGGTAGTCTTTGTTTCTGCAGAAAACAGTATGGGTTTCCACAATCCGCCCGAGGCCATGAGGGTCTTGGCTGATGGGTTGGATTATGCTTATCAGGCAGAGCTCAAGGCAAGGGAAGCACTCCTAAAGGCAGGAGTCACTCCGCCGGAGGAATTTGATTTGGAGCTGGAAAGATATGAGATTGATGAAGCTGTATTAAGAGAAGCACTGCTGATAAACGGCAGATAAAATTGCAAGCCCCGGCAAAAAGCCGGGGCTTAATTTATAAGTATTACCGGTTGAGGTTGTCGGGGTACAGGAATTCATCTTGCCTATTCCGGCAATATTAAAAACAGGGGTTGTACCCGGGTTTCAAAAGCCCTTATGTTTTTTAATCTACATAAACCTCTACCTTGGTTTTACCATCACTTGAATCCTCAGTATCAATGTCTACCAGCTTACCGTCAACAGAGCCTTCATCAATGAGGCTTATTAATTCTGCAAAATCAATTTCACTGAGATCTATACCTTCTTCTCGCATTTCTTCCATGGCACTTTTGGGGATCATGCGAATCCCCATATTGGCTAGCTTGGAGACTATCTTAAAAAGTCCCAGGGGGATTTTTAAGTTGACATTATTTTTTTCGCTCTTTATTTTTACACGCAGGTATCGTTTTGAGTTGTTTTCTGGCTTTGGGGCCAGTTCTCCTTGCTTTTCTTCCTCCAGTGCCGCTAGTAGCTCTACTCCTTCCTCGGCGGTAATTTTTCCTTCTTGTACCATATCCAGAATTCTTTTCTTTTCTTCGGTCATAATTTTTTGCCTCCTTTTATTTTAATTTCCTCAGTCTTTTTGCCGCTTCCTGAGGGCTGATTTCTCCTTTTTCCAGTTCTGTCAGAATTAATTGCTTGCGTTCAGCTTCGTTACTGTCATGATGCTCTACTTTGTAACCAAGGGCTTGGATAACTCCGTCCAAACGGTTCCGCACCGTCGGGTAGGATATATTAAGTTCCTTTTCCACATCTTTTATGTTGCCGCGATTTTTAATGAATACCTCAACAAATTCCAATTGTTCAGGGGGGAGCTTGCAAAACTTACAGGGAGCAAAGTTTCCCTCCAGAATAGTTTTACAATGATTACAACCCAGGCTTTTAATTACAAGTTCATGGCCGCAAACAGGGCATTGGCTGGGGGCTTTGTACTTCATCTTTTAATCCTCACCTTAATGATATTTTAACTTCTAAAATGATAATATAGGATAATATTAATATTGTCAAGGTTGAACTTAATATAATTAATAATTTCTTATATATTTTAAAGTTTACATTAAAAAAACTGCCCGTAGGCAGCATGAGTTATTTAAGTTTGGTCAGTTAAACGGTTTTTTAGGCTTTAGCCAAGGCTCGCAATTTTTTTACATCTCTTATAAATAATTCACTTCGGTTTATTTCAATAATTTTTTCCTCGTCGATGCGGTACAGCAGGCGGCAGACAACCTCGGGGCTGGTGCCAATCATAGCGGCCATTTGCTCCAAGGTTAAGGAGCGTCGCAGCTTAGGGTTGTTTCCCGTCCGGTGATACTCGTTCATAATTAAATAGGCCAGTCTGGTTAAAACATCATCAAAAGCCAGTTGATCAATTGTAAAGGAGGCTTCACGCATTCTTTTCATCAGGATTTCCGATACCTCCCAAAGGGCATCGGGATTTTCTTTTAGTACGGGCAGTATTTGCTCTTTGTGGCACAAATAGACGCGAGTGTTGGCTTCTGCGGCTTTTAAGGTTCCGGGCGTTGGTCCCTCATCAACTACTGCATGCCCCCAAAAAATATCACCTGCTTTAAGGGTGCGTACAATTAGAGATTGCCCCTTGTCGGATTCTTTTAAAATCCGGATGGAACCCTTGTCCAGAAACAAAACATAGGGAAAAGATTCGTTACTGGAGCAGATAATTTGCTTTTTTTTATACTCTCTTTTAAGGGCCGCCTTACACAACTGCTCTAAGTGGTCTTTTCCAATTTTTCTGAACACTTTTGCTTGAGATAGTTTTTCTATGATTCCATTATCCATAGAATCACTCCTTATAATTGCTGCTGAGGAAGCTACAACTTAGGTGTCCTTGCTATGATTATAACATTTTTAACAATAAATAGAAAGGTTCATATTTATTTGTGAAATTCATGACAAAAGTCAAGGTATTAATTACCCTGCTTTGCTAGGCTTAAGTTAGGGTTAAATAGTTTTTTAATATGTATTTCAATCTGATTTTTAAGGCTCTGTTATGAATTTTCAGCAGTGTTTAAAAATACTGCTACAACGAATTTTTATAATTAACAAGCCAAATTTAATACTTGCCGACGGCAGAAATTTAAAGGCAAAAAATTGTTATTAATTATATTTTTCCCATGGGCTGCCGGTTGAGTTTTAAATTGGCTTAAGAGAGGTGATAAATGGATTACAAAAAGAAATAGTGGTATAGCGAAGGATGGGTGTGAAGGAAGCTGATTTTTTACTTTGAAAAACATACTAAAAAAGGAGGATTTTTGCATGTCGTTATATTCCAAGGATGTTTCTTCAGGTGCAAGGAAAATGGTTATTATTTTAGTTTTATTAGGCGCCTTTTTTATGATTGCTGTACAACCTTTTATGGTAGCACCAGCGTTGGACAAAATTCAATTACAACAATTTGAACGAATTGAAAAATTCTATGCTACCAATAATCCAAACGCTCCTTTAATTGAGCATACCCCTGCCATGGTAGGGTTTTTCTACGCCCAATGGACAATGCTTTCCTTTTTTGCAGGAATTGTTTTGTTAATAATTATTAGAAAGTTATATGAGGGACAACAATGGGCAAAAGCCGTGGCACTGACTTGTCTTTCTATGCCCGCAATCGGTGCCGCTTATATGCTGGTTCCCTGGATGAACTTTGTCAGTGCCATGCCGGATGCCGGGGTTCCGCCTGCATTATACATTATGCTGGCAGGTCTTGCTCCCTATTTTGCAATCCTGTTGGCAGGCAAGGGTAGTGTGAAAGAAAAAGTCATTTTGTTTTTAGTTTTTACCATGCTGGGCGTGGCTGCTGGTTACACTTTTGGCAACGGCCATGCTTCTCATCGAATTTTGCTAGGGCATCCTATGCTTCCTCGTTATGGTGAAGATATTTTTGTGTTAAACTATGCCAGAACAGCCGGTTGGATTGCTGTGATAGGTTTTGTAATGTCCATTTACCTGTTGGCGATGCGTATTGAAGCGGGTTGGTGGATTGCTTTATCTTCCTCCGCTGTGACCACGGTAGTAGGTTTTCTTACCCATTATTTCCGTCATGCGACTGTTGACTATATGCTACAAGGTTTTGCCGGTTTATTCTTGGTGATCGTTCTTTTATTGCCAATGTCCAAAGAAATATTTATTGTATCAGACGAAGAGAAGAGGCAACTTAAGGCTTCAAAACCGGGAATAGAGGTGTAGTTTAATGACAGAAGGAACCTATTTATTAATCGGTTCATTGGTAGTGGGAGCAATTCTTGCTTTGGTATTTTGGAAGCTAAATTAATTTAAAAGCACAAACCACCTTTCATCTTTTTTTAGTCGGGCTCAGCCCGACTTTTTTTTCTTCTTCCTCACAATTAAAGTGGCTAGGCATACTATGTATTAGCCATAAATGGATCTAATCAGTAGGGGAGGGAAACTCTAAATGTTCAAAAAGGAAGATAAGTATGAGGATTTGCGTTCCGGGGTTTTGCCTGTGGATGAAGTTACTGGGTTGCCGGTGTGTCCGCCGCCAAGGGAAATCTTAAGTGTCCGTTTAGACAGGATTTATAATGAATGTAAACAAACCTTGGTTAATGAAATACCCATCGCTATTGTACCCCCAGTAAAGGCAAATAATGTGGAATGTGCCGGTGTAAAAGTGGAAAACGTCCGTTGTGAAACGGGGGATGAGCAAATAACGGTAACTTTTGATTTATCTGTTACTTTCAAGCTATTACAAGGTGATCGGGTGGTAACTACTATCACCGAAAAAATACTTAATGAATCCAAAACGGTGAGGATGCCCAGAGCCGGCGAAGAAGGTCTAAGCTGTGAAGTTGATGTTTATTCGGAATGTCTTTTGTGTTTCATTTCTAACAGCAGCACAAATTGCTTTGTAAGTGAAGTTATTTGTTGTGTTGGCAAATTATTTGTTTTTAGGTTGGTTGCACCGGTGCAGGTATTAATTCCCGCCTTTGGCTTCTGTCCCGAGCCTCCGGATTGTGGTCTGGTGGCAGGTGCCTGCCCCGATTATAATCCTCAGTGGCCTCCTTATCCGCCGCCGCCTTCTGAACCATGCCCCGGGGGAGGCAAGGGGAGCTGCTTCCGCAGTTAGTGCTCATAATTTAAATTAAAAGGCTACCTAAGGGTAGTTTTTTAATTTAACCGGGCCCCGTGGGCTCCGGTGATTTGATAATATTGATAATAATATTTTTGTTTTTGTAATAGCTCCTGATGAGTGCCTCTTTCCGCGATTTCGCCCTTTTTTAGAAAAATGATTTCATCCATTTTTTCCAGGTTGGTCAGTCTGTGGGTAATCATAATTATACTGCGATCCGCCATCAGTGATTGGATAGCGGCGAGGACTTGGGCCTCAGTGATCGGGTCCAGGCCTTCAGTTGCTTCATCCAAGATTAAAACAGCCGGGTTTCTTAAAACCATTCTGGCTAGGGAAACTAATTGCCTTTGACCCCCGGAGAGTTTCCAGCCGCCTTCGCCCACCTTTGTTTCTAAGCCATCAGGCAGCTTAGCCAGGTGGGGTGTAAATTGCACCTTGTCCAGTGCGTCCAGCAGCTCTTGTTCACCGGCTGTTGCTTTTGCTAAAAGTAAATTTTCCTTTAAAGTGGTATTGAAAAGGTAGGTCTGTCGGGACACCAAACCGATTGTGTTCCACAGATAATTTTCTGATACTGTTCTTAAATCCCTACCGCCCAAGGTCACTGAGCCCTCCTTATAATCCCAGAACTTTAGCAGTAAATGGCTAATGGTGCTTTTGCCCGAGCCAATGGCACCCACAATGCCCAAATGCTTGCCTTCACTCAGATTAAAGTTAATTTTTTGAATGGCAGGCTGTTTGCTGTTAGGGTAGGTAAAGCTTAAGTTGCTAACTACCAACCCGTAATGCTGGGCAAGAGAGTGCTCGCTATTTACAAAGGGGAGCTTTTTTTGAGAAAGTCTTTCAATTTCAAAAACCCTTTTCCCGGAGGCCATGCTTTCTTTTAAATTGGGTATCAGTCGAGACAGATTAAAGGCTGCCTCAAAGCTGGCTTGCACTCCTAAGACTAAAGCCGCCAGCCAAATCCCGTTTAACTTTCCCGTACTTATCAGGAAAATGCTTAGAAGCAAGGTTGTAAACAATGCCAAGCTGTTTAATAGCTGTATAAAGGTATTGGTCAGGGCATTCTTTTTAGCAAATCCTAACTGCAGTTGGGCGAATTCGCTGTCTTGCCCCACACTCTTTTGCTTATATTCCTTTGTTCTTCCCGAGAGGAGCAATTCCGTCAGACCTTTAATATTGTCTACCAGGGTTATATTTAAAGACTCCCTTGTATCCGCCAGCTTCATTTTGCCTTTGTAAAACCGATTGGTTATATAAGCCACTCCAACAGTGGCCAGAAGGTAAAATACAAGGTAATTAAGCAGCAAGGACCAATGAAAAAATCCCAAAAAGAAGGAAGTGCCAAAAAGAAGGAAGTGCCTAAAAGTATTAAAAGGGCAACAAGGGGCGGTAAAAAAACGCGTAAGTAAACCTCCTTTAAGCTTTCAATATCTCCCATTAGACGGTTGAGCAATTGGCCGCTATGTAAGGTGGTTAATTGTCCCGGAGGGAGATTCTCCAAGGATTGATAAAGTTGGACACGTATCCTTCCCAAAATATTAAAGGCTGCCTGATGAGTTAAATAGCGTTCCCCGTAACGGAAAACCCCTCGGGAAACCCCGAAAAAGCGTACTCCCGCAACCAAGGTCATCAACTCCATCACCTGGGGTGAGAGAGCAGCCCAGGAAATTAAATAGGCTGAGGTAATCAAAAGACCCATATTGCTGCCGATAGTCAAAAATGAGAACAAGATGCCTAAGGTGATGAGTTTCCAATAAGGTTTCATTAAAACAAATAGCCTTTTTAAAACCTCCAAGGTTTTCTCCCTCCTTCCTTGCCGATGGTACAATTAATTATTTGCACTGCCCAAGTAGCTGTTTAAAAGCCGATAATAAAAACTCTGATTCGCCAATAATTCTTCCTTGCTTCCTATTTCGACCAGGCTTCCCTGATCTAAAACAGCGATGCGATCTACCTGCTTCAAAGTTGCCAAACGATGAGCAGCAATAATTGCCGTGCGGCCTTTTAAGAGTATTTGTAACGCTTCTTGAATAGCCTTTTCACTTTCCGGATCTAAGCTGGCAGTTGCTTCGTCTAATAAAACCAATGGTGCATCTAAGAGGAAAGCTCTCGTCAGGGCAATCAACTGACCTTGGCCCGAGCTTAGGCTGTGGCCTTCCCCGCCTAATAGGGTTTCGTAGCCGTCAGGCAATTCCATAATAATTTGATGAAGCCCCACTTTGATGGCTGCTGCTTTAATTTCGGCAAGGTTGGCAGCAGGGTTAAAAAAAGCAATGTTTTCAGCAATTGTCCCTCGAAATAAATGGGGTTTTTGAGGTACCAAGGCTATTTGCTGTCTGAGGCTTTCCGGTTTAAAGGCTGAAAGCGGCAGATCTCCAATAAGGATTTGTCCTTTCTGAGGGAAGGCAAAGCCTAAAAGAAGCTGCAAAATTGTGCTTTTTCCCGCACCACTGGCCCCTACCAAAGCCAGTTTTTCTTGTGGCTGTAGATTAAATGTAATACTGCTTAAAGCTTGACTTTTATCATCATAAAAAAAACTGACATTCTCAAATTTAATTTGCTCGTTAAGCATTTCCTTGTCAATCAATTTACCTTCGGGCTGAGCTTCCGGGGGGAAGGTATTTAATATTTCAAAAATATTTTCCGCTGCCTTGGAAGCAGAGATGCCGGCGTGATATTGTGTGCCCAAATTTCTTAAAGGGCCATAAAACTCCGGAGCCAACAGCAACAAGAAAAAGGCTGTTTGAAAATCCATATTACCGGTGAGCAGTCTTAAGCCTAAGGAAACAGCTATTAAGGCGGTGCTGACGGTCATGAAAAATTCCAGAAAAAAAGCGGATAAAAAGGCAATTCTTAGAACACTCATGGTAGTTATTGTCCACTCTTGGCCCAGGCGTTCAATTGTCTTGGTTTGCTTTATGCTCTTTTGCAGGAGCTTCAGGGTAGTCAGCCCCTCTAGAACATCCAGGAAGTGGCTGTTCATCCTTCCCAAGATATGCCACTGTTTGTTAGCCCATTTGTCCGCTAAGTTGCCAATCAGAATCATGAAAAGAGGTATTAAAGGAGCGGTAAGCAAGAGGATCAAAGCGGTTAAGGGATCCTTTGGGAGAACTATGATTAAGATGCCCAAGGGGATGATGCCGGCCAGTGCCAAAGCGGGTAAATAGCGAGCAAAGAAGCTTTCCAGAGCATTTACGCTGTCAATTAGTGCGGAAATCAACTGGCCGGTATCTTGCTGTCGGCCAAAGATGGGCCCCAAAATAAAGATCTTTTTTAAAATAGTTTGACGGAGCCGGGTTTGAACCTTAAGGCTTCCTTTTAGTGCAAAAATTTCCCCCGCCCAGAAGAGAAAGGCCCTCAACAGAATTATGAGCAGCAGTGCTAACAGACCGGAGGACAGATCTGCCAGGCCCTGCCCCTTTAAAAAGGTGCTGTCAATTACCCCGGCTATTAGAAAACACTGGGCAATAATCAGCAGACCAGAAAGGGAGCCTATTAAAATTACCATTATTAAATTGCCGCCCATGCTTTTGGCCAATTTAATTAATTGTTGATTGATCATGGGTGTACACCCCGGTTATAAAAGTTAGGGGGAAAAGCTTTGACTTTTCCCCCCTTATAAGAGATTAATATTCCAATTCGTTAATGTCAACAGGTTTTCTAAATACCCAATAGGACCAGGCTTGATAGGCAATAATTATGGGGACTAAGACTACGGCTACTATTGTCATCACTTTTAATGTGGTTGGCCCGGAGGCACTGTTAAAGATTGTTAGACTCCATTCGGAGTTTAAACTGGAAACCATCACTCTGGGGAAAAGGCCGGTAAAAATGGTTGCTACAACAGCAGTAATGCCAATTGAGGAAAAGAGAAAGGCAAAACCAAATTTTCCGTAGCCGGTCAAGAAGTTAACGCTTCCCAAGACTAAAAGTCCCACAGTTAATGCAACTGATGGAGCAGTTTTGTTTAAGGCATCTGTTTCCAAAAACAGAAAAAGAATCATAGCAAAATAGCTTGCTATAATAACTAACCATAGAGGAAAAAAGAGCTTTTTGATTTTGTTTAGAATCTCTCCTGTTGTCTTTAGGGCCAAACAGAGGGTACTATGGTAGGAAAACAGTAAAACAAACAGAAGGCCCATAATTAAGGTAAAGGGAGTGAAAAGATTAAAAAAACCTCCCACATAGTGCATATTTGCATCAATGGGAACTCCCTTCAATAAGTTGGCCATGGCTACACCCCAAACAAAGGCAGCAATTAAACTTCCGCCAAACAAGCAATAGTCCCAAAGGGAACGCCACAGCGGGTTTTCATCCTTACTCCTGAATTCCAAGGCTATTCCCCTAAGGATTAGGGCTAAAAGAATTAGGGACAGGGGTAAATAAAAACCGCTGAATAAGGTTGCGTACCAATTGGGAAAGGCCGCAAATACTGCACCTCCTGCTGTAATCATCCAAACTTGATTGCCCCCCATACAGGGCCAATGGTGTTGAAAATTATTCGTCTTT
>CAZCQT010000032.1:0-11175 GCA_964500905.1 uncultured Moorellales bacterium | reverse complement strand
CAAAATTGCTACCTTTTTGCCTTCTAGCAATTAGATCTCTCCTTCCAGATTTTTTGGTATTTATTTTAAAAACTTTCTTTAAAAAACCTCTATAGCATTTGGCTGATTAATAGCCTTTTGCTGATAAAAGTCCGAAACCTAATTCATTGGTAGAGCAAGTAATAACCTGAATTTCCGCAGTAATACTGCCATCAGACTTCAAGCTGCCTGCAGTTCCCCCCGCAATGACATCCGCAGTTTCGGGGTAACCGATTACTGTTTTCATTGGCGGTAGAGTTACTACTTCGTTAGCATTACCGGCGGTTACCACGGCATCGCCTGCCGTTGTGGCATCGGCCAGGGATTGAGATGCCCCGTCCTGACCGGCATACTCATCAGTAATTAAAACAGTTTTAATGCCTTTTGCTTCTATCTTATTGCAGTTCATAACCAAGTCCGTGTCCGGGTTTCCAAAGCCTTCTTCGGAAATAATAGCTGCATCCGCCCCAATTAATTCCACTAGCTTTGCCGTCATATTGGATGAACGCTGTTTATCCGCTAAATAAACATTCTCATTGGTAATTACACAGCCGATGAAATTAAAATCTTTACCATGGCGTGCATACAAATCATGAATCACAGGGCTGTTTTGGTGCACATAGGTTGGATTTTTATCGCAAGCAGATACACAGTTTCCGCTGACTATGGCACCATCCATTACCTCCGTAGGATAAACAAAAGTTGGGATGATCTTTTTGGCATCCACTCCATAAACATAAGTATCATGAAGCAAGCCCTGGGTTTGAAGCATATACACATAAACAACCTTGGGCAGTTCCGGATACTCAGCTACCTGTTGAAGCAAGGGCTTTGTTTCGTAAACCAAAACCTCATCGGGTTCTGCATCCCTGCCTGCCTCACCTAAGTAGGCTGCTGCCCTGAAGCCCGCTAAGCGAACAACCGCCTCGTGATCATGTTGATGCAAGCCATCAATCGGATCTACCTTTACAACAACGTTCAATGTCTGAGAAAAGGGGGTATATTCGGCCCCCGGACCTGACATATCGATTAATCCTTCTTGGAAGCCCACTATTTTACCTGTGGTAACAACAGCCGCCCCTTTTAAAACATGGGTTCGACCTTCTCCTACGTTATCCACTTTAGAGATAAACCCCGGGAAAACACCGCCGCCGCCATCAACCTTTACCCTGGGCTCCACAACGTCTTTAACGGGAATAATTCTGGTTTCTTCCCCCGGCTTTGCTAAAAACACCTCAATTGATTTAATGCGTTCATCATTTCCAGCTTCTTTTGCCAGTTCTTCCTTGTTCACATACAGGACTCCGCCTTTTACCTTAGTTTCTGAACCGAACTGGACATCCTGAATTGTGATATTGCCAATCTCCAAACGCAAATCCTTCACCTCCTTAAAGTATAACCCTTTAAAGCAGTTCCTTTAGTTTTGCCTCCACTTCCGAGACATCAAATTCCTTGGAGAATTCTGCAATTTTTTCCCCCTGCCTGTAAAAGGCGATAGTAGGCAATCCCAATACTTTTTGGCTTATAGCAAGTCTGCGGTTGGAGGCTGTATCCAACTTGCAAAACTTGGCTTGGCCAGCGTATTCTTCCGCCAACTTAACCATTTCAGGCATTAAAGCCGCACAGGGTTCGCATTTGGGACTCCAAAAATCAACAACAACCAGCCCCTCTGCTTGTAAAACTTCTACTTCAAAATTCTCCTTGTCCACAACGAGCACCAACTCACCCCCTAGCAACAGTCCTTTGTTAAAACTGTAGATTTATGCTAAATCCGCGTTTATGCCGTTAACCACTTCTTGGGCTGTAAAGCTACCTTCAAAGCGGGCCTTGACTTCCCCTTGTTGAAAAACTAGAACAGAAGGGATCTGCTTAACTTCATAACGAGAAGAAGTCAACTGATTGCGATAAACGTCGATTTTAACCAATTTGGCCTGATCCAGATTAGACATGGCCTGTTCCATAGCGGAAACTAATTGAATGCTTTCTTCATTTTGCGGTGTCCAAAAAACTACTGCTACCGGTAGCTCTTGGGCCAATACCTGACTATGAAAGGCCTCTTCCTCTGCTAAATATTTTTCTGCCGCCACTGCTGCTATAGCACCATCTGCTGCGGCAGTTACCACTTGGCGAAGATACTTTTGAATTGCATCCCCTGCCCCATAAACCCCGGGCACACTTGTTTCCATTTTTTCATTCACTACCATATAGCCTTGCTCATTTAGCTCAACCTTACCCACAAGGTAGCTGGTTTGCGGAATTGTCCCTACAAAGAAAAACACTCCATTGGCTTCCAACTCGGATATTTCACCGGTTTTTAGATTCTTTACGGCAACAGCTTCAACTATGCCATCCCCTTTAATCTCATCTAAAACTGAGTTCCATACCCATTTAATTTTAGAATTAGCAAAAGCCTTTTCCGCACTGGCTTTGTTGCAATCCAAAATCCCTTCATCATGGATTACTATAATTGTTACCGTTTCGGCAAACTTTGTCAAATACATGGCTTCCTCAATAGCAGCATCGCCATTACCCACTACTACGATATCCAGTTCCTCAAAAAAATCCGCATCGCAGGTAGCACAGAAGGAAACACCCTTGCCTATAAACTCGTTCTCCCCTTTAATATTCAAGGAACGAGGCTTTGAACCGGGGCAAAAAACTACTGCCTTACCTTGGTAAGTTGCACCTTGCTTGGTAATTAGTTTCTTTACAGGGCCTTCTAGCTCCACTTCTGCGACTTCTTCTTTAACAATTTGACAACCGAATTCTTCCGCATGTTTTCTCATGGCATCTGTTAAACCGGAACCAGTGGCTCCCCTGCCGAACCCCGGATAATTCTCCATTTCTTCAGTAGATGCGGCTTGACCGCCCGGTCTTGCTTTTTCTAATATTAAAGATTTCAACTTAGACCTTGATGCATACACTCCCGCAGCCAACCCTGCCGGTCCCCCGCCTACAATTAAAAGATCCCAGATTTGCTCTTGCATTATGTACCTCCTTAGTTAATTTGAAGTTATTGCCCCATCCCCAAGGGTGCAAGACTTTCCCAGGCAGATTCCATAAAGGATAAATCAATCACCTGATAGTCGTTTAACATGCCTTCAGTGAGTGTTACCTTTAAGGGCCCAAACTTATTAACCACAGCTAAAGCGTCCTCAATTAGCTGCAGAGATTCTAAATCCACCGTATTGGTGTCTTGGGGAATGGTCAAAATAATTGATTTATATGGTGTTTGATTGGGTTTTATGCTACCCGTGAGAGGATGAGTTAAAAGGCGTTGCCCTTTATGAATAGCATTTCTCGCCTCAATTAGAACATCTCTAAATCTTCCTTGAACCTTAATAACCGCAGGATACCTATTCCACACTAAAGGATTGTTGCTGATAATAGTGGGTTTCACCAAGTACATCTCCTTTACAAAAAGCACACCTTTTACAGGATTATTATTAGTTAAAAGAATATTATTATGCCCTTAGCTTTAACTGGCCAACTTGATGGAAGTACAAGCCCGTTTCCCCATCTTGTGTCCCATGCAAAAGGTTTTTAACATATTATAGCCATTATACTATTGTAGACCGAAAACTAAACAAAAAAAATTATAAAATTCCGATTTTTATTGCCATAACTTCAATTGTGAAGTCAACTATTAAATATATTCAATTATTTATTATAGCTTTTGCCGTAAATTACTACACTGATTTTATCACTGCACTTTCTTATTGTAAAGCAATTTTTAATAAATAGTTTCGTATTTAAAACAATTGCAAATCTTGTGAAAGTTATTCTAAGAATTAGGGGTTCATAACCTGAAAAACGTTAACCTGAGATTAAATTCGGACATTCTGATTAAATAAAAATAACTTTATTTCTTTAAAAAAATTTAATTCACTACGCATAAAAAAAGGTTTTCACAAATCCAAGATATAACGAAATTAAACTAAAATATTATTGTAGTTTGCACTTTGTGTTACCCGAAGAAAACTATTTTGATTTGACAAAAGAACACATTGATTGCGTCCCGGGAGAAACCGATTATAATTAATACCCAAGCCCTAGGGCTTGGGTAAGTTGGACATTGCTTCAACATCCATTTCTTCTCCTGTTTTAAAAACAAAGTCTTGGTCAAGCAAATACTCAAGAATTTTCGGCAACGCTTCCACTGTGGTTCCATGATTGCCACCATCATGGATTAAAACCACCATTGAAGGCCATAACCTCTTTTTCTCTGCTTGTCTTTTTACATTTTCAAAAATTGTATCCGCATCGGGAATAGGACTTCTGGAATCATAGGAATCGACATTCCAGTGCAGCAGATCATATCCTTCTTCCCTGACCATTGTTTGTTTTTTAGTGTTGGTTAAAAACCTGCCATAGGGTTCTCTGATCAGTTTGATTCTTTCACCTATTATATCATAGACCAAATCCTCGGTTTTTTTAACTGAATCCCAAAATTTTTCGTCACTGCCATAGGTGTCCTTTTCCACGTGATTCCAAGTATGATTGCCGATAACATGCCCCGCCTCATATATTTGCTGAATTATTTCAGGATATTTTTCTGCATTAACACCCAATACAAAGAAAGTCGCCTTTATTCCATACTCATCTAAAATTTCCAGGATGGCGGGGGTGTTATGAGGATCCGGCCCATCATCAAGGGTAAGGTAAACAACTTTTTCCTCTTTTGGTTTGCTGTCGGAGAGTTCACCCTTACCTTCCGCTTCCACCTGCTCTGTCCCCCGGTTATTTTCCTGGGAATTACTGTCGTTATCGTTACCCTTTTGTTCGCCGCCAACATCTGGCCCCTTCTCGGCTTCGGCGGGATCTTCACTTTGACTGCCACCCTTTTGTTCTGTTGAAGTACCGGGGATAACCGGTTCCGATTTCTCCAGAGGATTAGCACTGGCCACATTGGAAGCATAGCTCAGATAATAATAGCCATAACCTAAGCCGCTGCCCAGTATTAAGGCTAGTAACATACTCATCACTACAATAATCATCTTTTTGGCCATTATGCTTCCCCCATAAAACTTGTTTTAAAAGCCATCCAAGTTAAAGCTATTTAACTTAGCTATTATATAGACGGTATAATCGGGAAAAAGTTGCGTCAAAAAACGCTTTTATACTGCCTCTTTCCTCCATTTTTTTAGTTTTCGCCTTTTTTCCCCATAACCCTTTTTAAGCAACAGGTATTGCAACTGCTGAGCATTAGCTTTTCGTGTAAAAGAAAGCAGAAAGACAATTAAACCCCTCTTGGGCAAGGGGTTTAACAAACAACAAACAGCAATTCTCCTTAATTTAGGAGTAATTTCTATATATTTAATATTTATACCAAGGTTTTATACCAAACGCGTCAATATTGCCTCCCTGTCTCCCGGTAAATAATCAATCAAAGGAATCTCCAGCATTGTATAGGCTCCGGGTTCTAGCTTAAAGGTTGCCCTTAGTGAAGCAACCATAATCTGTGCAGTCAAGGCGGGATTATTAATCCGCATTTCAAATTTCAATAACTGGTTATCAGTTACACCCGAGGCACCCTTTCTTTCTATTGAAACACCATGGCCCATGTCAATCAAATCATCAATATTATTAACTGGGATAATATGTGTTTCATCATTAATAAAGTAAATATCCTTCAAAATAGCCTCTTTAATTGAAAGAAAATCAGCTTCCTCCGCAAGCTCAACATAAACTAAACGCCGATGGATTCCGCTTCCCAAGGGAATAGTTACAGACAATGCATCTTTAACACCCGAGATAGCTTTTACCGCTACCGAGTGCCCCATACTCATACCCGGCCCAAAGTTTGTAAAGGTTAGACCTCTGGGGGTCATTATTTCCATTAAACCTCTTAAGATAGAATCGGTACCCGGATCCCAACCTGCGGAAACAATGGACACTTTTTGATGGAGTTTAGCATGGACATCCAGCTTTCCTTTTAGCTCCAGCAAGGAATCCCCATGCAAATCAAAACTATCCACAGTATTTATGCCCAGTGCAAGGCATTCTAAGGCTTGTTGCAAAACCAGGCGGGTGGGAACCGTTAAAACCGCTCCTTCCACCCCGGGCAACTCTTCTATGCCGGAAACAATGGGGATTCCAATCAACTCCTGCCGATTACTTGAAATACTGCCCGAACGTCTCACTATTCCGACAAGCTGTAAATCGGGAGAAGCCTGAATTGCTTTAACTGCAAATTGACCCACATTGCCATAGCCAATTACTGCTACCTGCCTTTTTGCCGGCATTAAAAAACACCCCGCTTAATACCATCTCGTTAATCTAATTTTGGACAATGTTCGCAGGCACTGCAAAAATCTGCTTTATCTTCTAAAACAATACAATAAGAATCCGGATCCTTCCAACAAATCTTGGCATAGTTAACCTGCCTACCCCTTACATCATCTCCGGGACCATCGCAATTTTTAAGCCACCAGCAAGGATACAAAAGCAACATTTGTTTCACACCAGCCAAATTCAAGCCTTTTGTTTCAATTAAGTCATTAATAAATTTCAGACGTTTAAGATCGCTATTTGAATACAGACGTTGTTTGTTACTGCGAGCCGGTTTTAATAAGCCATTTCTTTCCCACACCCTCAGGGTTTCAGGGTGAACGCCTATTAGCTCCGCAACTACCCCAATGGTATACAGTGGCTGATCAAAATTAAACTCTATCATTATTTCTGCCCCCAAATATAGTCATTTTTGTTCAAACAACTTTCCTTCGATTCACTTAATTATATTCTCTTTATTAGGAATTGTAAACACTTCAAAAATATTTTTTAAATTACCAAACAGTTTTGGGGTTTTTTCGAGTCTGTTTTTAAAAGTTTTTAGTAAATGTCAGGCAAAACAGCCTTTTTATACCTTTTAACTGCTTTTTATCGGCTTTACGGTTGTTTTTTGTCGGTAGCTGCCAAAAGGGGCAAGTATTACCTGGTATAGTTTGCAACTATACCACCCTAACATCGTCTATAATTTAAGTAGCTCCTGTAGAGCAAACAATTTACTAATACTATTTTAAGGAGGGACTGAGATGAAGTCCAAATTCAAAAAATCAATCATCCTATTTTTAATGGCAGCTTTTTTATTTCCCATTCTGGCTGGTCCCGTTGCCGCAGCCCCCTTGGCATATGACCCACTAAATTACTTTGTTTACTATATGGAGGATAGCAATCAATTTTATTTTCTGGTGACCAACCCCTCCAGCCAGACAGTTAAATTAAACTTTCCCACCGAAAAAGAGTTTGATTTAATAGTTCAAAAAGGCAACCAAGTAGTCTGGCGTTACTCTGACACCAAACAATTTTCTAACGGCTCCAAACAGGAAAACTTTTTGCCCGGACATGCTAAATTCTACAAAGTAGATGTTCCCAAACTCAACTCAGGCAATTATACCGTTAATGCCTATTTTACAGGTGGCCCCTCTAATGGACGCATTGTAGCCCAAGCTCAACTAAACTGGGGCAGTCAAAACAGTTGGAAGCCACCCGTAACAGAAACACAGGGTTTGAGCTATCGTCTTTTTCAAGGAAGCAACCAAGATTTAGTCTTTATGGTTGAAAATAATTCCAAAAAGAATATTAAGCTGAACTTCCCTTCCCAAAAAGAATTTGAAATTGTTGTCTACAATTCCAGTTGGAACAAGGTTTGGCAAGATTCTTGGAACAAATGGTATTCTGAAAAAAGCAAATCAGAGATTCTAGCCCCGGGCCAGGTAAAAATATATACTACCAAGTTGCCAAAGCTGGCCAGCGACAGCTATTATGCTTATGCTTATTTTATGGGTAGCAATCGTCAAGATGCTGTCACCTCACTTAATTTTAATACCTATCCCGGTGGAGACTGGAACAACGGAAATTGGAATAATGACACTAACTGGGATCTTATCAACAAATTAAGTTTTGCCTCCTGGTTTAATGGCGGCAAACAGCCTCAAATTGCTTTTGAAGTAAAAAATAAAACCAAGCAGCCTGTAAAAATCGCTTACCCCGTCAGCAAAGGAATTGAAGTGATTGTTAAAGGAGACAATGGTTTCACATGGCGTTACGGCAACAACCTGGGAAGTCTAAGCACCTCCGAAATCGCAGGAGGCGGTGCCAGCTACAGCTTCGTCTACCTACCGGATTTGCCTAAAGGAAATTATACAGCAGAAATTTATTACCATGCTTATTCTTCCGTTAAGCCTGCATCTGTTACTAATTTTAAGATTTAGTAGTCGAGAAAGCTTCACCAATAAAACAAAGGCAGATATTTGTCTGCCTTTGTTAAATTTATCGTTTAATTACCGCTCAACAATCATTCATCGGCCTAGGGATTTTCCTCATAGCAAATACCAATTAACCCCGGCCCTGCATGAACTCCCATAACGGGACCAATTTGCCCAAACCAACTTTCCTTAATTTTTGTTGAAGCATTTTCCATCAATTCATCATAAATCGCTTTGGCTTCCTCCAGGGCATCACTATGAGCCACAAACAAATTAACAGTTTTACCCCTGGTCAGATCATAAAAAATCTCTTTTAATTTAACCAATGATTTGGCTCTTCCCCTAATTTTGCTATAGGTGTAATATTTGCCGTCCTCGTTAATGGAAATAATGGGCTTTACATCCAATACCTCACCTAAGGTGCCCTGCACCAAACCGATACGGCCGCCTTTTTTTAAATACTCCAAGGTTCTTACCACAAAAAAGACCTTAACTCTTTTCTGAATTTCATATAACTGCTCAACTAAATCTCTAAACTTGTAACCTAAATCTCTCATTTTAACTGCTTTTAATACTAAAAAGCCCAACCCCATAGATAAAGCCTTGGAATCAATTGCTTCGATTTCCAGTTCAGGAAAGTCCTGTGCAACGCTTCTAACCACATCCACGGTGCTGCTTAAACCTGATGAAATATGAATTGTCACAATTTGGGTGTAGCCCTCATCCTGCAATTTCTTAAATAAGGCTCTGATCTCCGCAGGGCCAGGCATAGATGTGCTAGGGGTTTCTGCCGGCATCCGTGCATAAACCTCTTCCGGCTTAATCTCAATACCATCTAGATATTGCTCCGAATCACTAAAAACAACTCTGAGGGGAAGAATATGAAAATTAAGCTTTTTAGCTAACTCTAACTCAAGGTCGCTGGTACTATCCGTTACAATTGCAATTTTAGTCAATTTAATATCCCCCATTCACCAAATTAAGCCTTTTGAAAACAATTGTGCACAAATATTGGCTATTTGTTTACATTGTAGCTGATCTATACTTTTAAAACAAGGTTATTTTCCAAAATAAGGCCCCGGATACAAATTACGTCCTTTAAATTCAGCAAGCTACCTTTAAACATTTACAATATCAATTTATTTTCAGTCTAACTCGTGAATAAACAGACCGCTCCTTAGCTTTGGCTCAAACCATGTAGATTTCGGCGGCATTAATCGGTTAGCATCAGCAATTTTCATCAACTCTTCGATGGTAGTGGGATATAAGGAAAAGGCCACCTTCGCTCCCTTTCTGACTCTTTTCTCTAATTCTTCAAGTCCGCGAATGCCTCCAACAAAATCAATCCTACCATCGGTACGAGGATCTGAAATGCCCAGGGCAGGTTCCAGAAGATTGTTTTGCAAAATAGAAACAGCCAGGCCTGACACCGGATCCCTATCATTATAGCTGCCTTCCTTTACTGTAAGTCTATACCATATACCCTCAAAATACATACCGAAAACTCTGTTATGATCAGGGCGAAAAGGTTTAGTAATGGCCTTCTCAACCTCAAACCTTGTTTTTATTTTTTGCATAAACTCTCCCTCAGACAGCCCTCCTAAATCTTTAATTACTCTATTATAATCCATTATTTCTAAATCATCATGAGGGAAGAGAACCGCCAAAAAATAATTAAATTCTTCTTGACCCGTGTAGCAAGTCATTTCTTTTCGTTTTTTCAAGGCTACGTTTACTGCCGAAGCCGCCCTATGATGACCGTCCGCTATATACAAAGAGTTAATTTTTCGAAATAAGCCTACCAATTGATCTACTATATCCTTTTGATCAATTTTCCAAGCCTGGTGCCTGACCTTATCTTCAGAAGTAAAATCATAAAGGGCTTGATTTTTTTCCGCCCAGGTTTTCAATAACTGGGTAACTGAGGAGTCTGAGGAATAAGTTAAAAAGATTGGTCCAGTATTGGCATTGCAATATTCGATATGCTTGGTGCGATCCATCTCCTTATCTACTCTGGTTAATTCATGCTTTTTAATTTTATTATTCAAATAGTCATCCACTGAGACACAGGCTACCAAACCCCTTTGTGTTCTACCCACCATAGTTTGCTGATAAATATAAAGAGATGGCATTAAATCTTGCAAAAAAACGCCTTCATTTTTAAACCTTTTATAATTCTCAGCCGCTTTCTCATAAACTGGCCTGCTATATATCTCAACATCCAAAGGCAAGTCAATTTCTGCTTTATCAACATGCAAAAAAGAGTACGAATTTCCTTCTGCCATTGCTCTTGCCTCTTGGCTATCCATTACATCATAGGGAAGAGCGGCAACCTTTACCGCCAGATCCGAAACCGGTCTGACAGCTTTAAATGCTTTTATAATGGCCATAATAAACCCCCTTTTTAGTTATCTTTTATCGCAATAACAACAATGCGGCCGCCTTTAGAACATCCACTGCCAATTGCAGCTGTTCTGTCGGAACATGTTCATCCACTGCATGAGCTTGTTCTAAATATCCCGGTCCGAAGGTCAAGCAGTGAGGTGAGCCTGCCATACCGGCTAAAATCGCAGCATCAGTATAGGCAGGAAAACCGGCTACCTCCGCATCACCAACCACCTCTTTAATTGCTGCCAGAAAACCCCTAAACAGAGGGGAGCCTTCTGGTATTTTTAAAGGGATTCTTTTCAAACCCAGTCTTTCCCAATCAGCTTTTGCTCCGGGAACCTTTGCTGAACCTACCTTTAATGCCCTTTCAATGAGCTTATCCGCTTCTTCAACAGTCATGGGAAAGGTAACCCGCATATCCACTTCCGCCTCGCAATAATGAGGCACTATATTGGTTTTTAAACCGCCGCTGATTTTACCTAAATTAATGGTAGTTGGCCCCAAAAGTTCATCTCGATAAGGTAACTCCGCAACTAATTCTTTTAAGGAAACCAGGATCTGG
>CAZCQT010000031.1:0-11418 GCA_964500905.1 uncultured Moorellales bacterium | reverse complement strand
CTCCGGCACATAGGGGCTATCCCCTTTAGTAAAATATTGGCCCAAGTCTCCTCCTACCGCTGCTGAGCCATCGTCCGAGTGTTTTTTAGCTAATTCTTCAAAATCCGCACCATCATTTAATTCTTTTATTATGGCTACCGCCTTTTCCCTTGCCTCTTTATCCGCAGCATCCCTGTCTTCTGCTTCCTCCTCCGGTCTGATTAAAATATGACTGGCCCTGTATTCCACCAGGTAGTCCTTGTTTTCCTGATAGAAGCTTTCCACTTGTTCCTCATCAATTACTATATCGACAGTAACCTTTTCAAATAGGCCTTCATGCAAAAGCATTTGCTTAATTTCCTTTTTAAATTGCTCCTCCGTCAAACCCTCTTGTTTTAACAGTTCCTTAAAAAGCTCATCCCCATAGGGGGCCTTAATTTGATCAAGGGTATTTTGCACTTCCTCTGCAGATACAGCTATACCAAGTTTTTTTGCTTCTTCGTTAACAATGACTTCCGTGATTAATTGGTTTAATGCTTCCATTTTGATAATAGACAGCATTTGTTCTCCCTCTTCGCCGGCAAACTGATAGCCGCCGGCTATAAAAGCCTCTTTGGCATCTGCAACCTTTTGATCTAATTCAGCCTTGGTAATCTTTACTCCATTAACTTCAGCTACAATTTCGGCGTTTTTAGCACAGCCTCCCACCAATAAAAAAACTAGCAATAATGCTACAAAAATTAAACCACTTTTTTTCCTCATCCCATTACGACCTCCCTAATTTGGGTTCACATAAATCACGCTTATTATATCAACCTACCTTAAGTGAAGCAAGACTTTTCATTTTTTGGAGTAATTCCGACAAAAATTCTAGGATTTCTTTGTCCGATCGATTTATAACCTTGGCCTTGATAGTTAAACCCCCGGCGGAGGAAAAACTCAATCTTCTGGGAAAATCCTGTGCCAGAATCAACAGCTTTTCTCCCTTTAAAGGAAAGTCTGCGCCCGCTTCTATAACCAATTCTTGGTGATTCTGATAAATCCTTTTTAAATACAGCATATTGCCCAGGATTCTGATTTTTGCTATCTCCAGCAAATTTTTGACCGGTTCCGGAAATTCCCCAAAGCGATCATACAATTCTGCTTCTGCTTCGTCAATTTCCTCTAAATCCTTTGACTCCGCCAAACGACGATACATTTCCATCTTAAAGCCTGAGCGGTCGATGTATTCATCAGGCAAGTAGGCATTAACAGCCAACTCGACTACCGCTAATAACGGCTCAAACTTAATTGATGCTGCTGGAGTTCCTCTGGCCTTTTCTACGGCTTCCTCTAAAAGCCGACAATATAAATCAAAGCCTACCGCCAAGATTTGCCCATGCTGCTCCGGCCCTAATAAATTACCCGCACCCCTGATTTCTAAATCCCTCATAGCAATTTTAAAGCCTGAGCCAAACTCTGTAAATTCGCGAATGGCATTTAATCGTTTTTGGGCTATTTGACTGATAATTTTATCCGGTCTAAAAGTAAAATACGCATAAGCAACCCGGTTGGAACGGCCTACTCTGCCTCTTATCTGGTATAATTGAGCCAGGCCCAGGTAATCGGCATCATCTACAATTAGAGTGTTTACATTGGGAATATCCAGACCATTTTCAATTATAGTAGTGCAAACTAAAACATCATATTCCCCTTCTACAAAGGCCAGCATCACATCTTCCAGCTCTGTTTCCCGCATTTGACCGTGAGCCATTGCAACTCGTGCCTCCGGCACCAGCTGCCTTAATTTTTGGGTTACCCTTTCTATATCCTCAATCCTGTTGTGGATATAATAAACTTGACCGCCCCTGCCTAATTCCTTTCTGATTGCATCACGAATCAGTTCAGTCTGCCTTTCCACCACATAGGTTTGCACGGGGTAACGATCCTCAGGGGGAGTTTCAATAACACTCATATCCCTTACTCCGGAAAGAGCCATGTGAAGTGTTCTGGGGATTGGGGTTGCAGTTAGGGTTAACACATCCACCTTCTGACTCAAAATCTTTAATTTTTCCTTATGGGCCACCCCAAAACGCTGCTCCTCATCAACAACCACCAGGCCTAAATCTTTAAATAAGACATCATTGGATAAAAGCCGATGAGTACCTACTACTAAATCCACCGATCCTGTTTTTAGACCATGTATTACCTTGGCTTGTTCCTTAGGTGTTCGAAAACGGCTTAAAAGGCCGATACTAACTGGAAACCCTGCCATTCGCTCAGAAAAGGTATTGTAATGCTGCTGTGCCAGCACCGTTGTTGGCACTAGGACCGCTACTTGCTTACCGTCATTGATGGCTTTAAAGGCCCCTCTTAGGGCAACTTCTGTCTTACCATATCCCACATCTCCACACAAAAGCCTTTCCATTGGCTTAGGCTTTTCCATATCCCTTTTCAGTTCCTTAATGGCTTGTAATTGATCCGGAGTTTCCTGATAGGGAAACAGTGCTTCGAATTCTTGCTGCCAGGGTGTATCCGGTGAAAAGGCATAGCCTACCGCTGTTTCCCTGGTTGCATACAATTTTAGCAGCTCTTCAGCCATATCTTCCACTGCGGCCTTTACCTTGCTTTTAACTCGATTCCACTCTGCTCCCCCTAATTTATGCAACCGTGGAGCCTGCCCCTCTGCCCCAATATATTTTTGAATAATATCTATCTGATCAGTGGGTATATATAGGCGATCTGCCCCCGAATACTGAATTTGCAGATAATCTTTAAAAACCCCTCCCACTTCCAGCCTTTCAACACCTAAATATTTACCGATACCATGCTGATTATGAACAACATAATCTCCTTCTTTTAAATCGGTAAAGGTGCGAATGTTAACGCCTTTTTGCGAGGGAGATCTTTTTTTACTGATTTTCCTGTGTCCTAAAATCTCTTGCTCGGTAATTACCACTAATTTTATACCCGGATAATGAAACCCTTGATTCCAATCCCCAATTAAAATTCTGATTTGCCCTGAAAGGATTGGCACATTGGCTTCAGACTGTATTAGGGCCTCAATTTCATAATCCCATAGCATCTCCCTCAATTGCTCCGCCTGCTCTAATCCCTGAACAAAAATTAAAATAGAGTTACCACCCTTTTTCCAACGTATCAGATCTTCTTTTAATATTCCGAGCTTACCAAAGAAGGGATGCATTGTTTTAGCCTGAGCACTAATTGTTTGTTCCAGATCAAGAAGATGGCTTTTTTGGGGTAAGGAACTGAATGCCAAAACAGAACACCCCTTTAAAAGCTCCTTAATTTCCGCTGTTTCCAGATATAGTTTCGCCTGCCCCGGAAGGGCCAAACCCTTTTCCAGCAAATCTACAAAAGCTTCTCCTCTTTCCTGTTCATAGTGAAGCCATTTTTCTAAAAGCCGCTGGGGTTCGTCTAAAAATACAATGGGCTGGGAATCAAAGTAATCAAGAATACTCGCTTGTTCTGTAAAAAAATAAGGTTGTAGTCTTTCTGTTTCGTCAAAGCCAATATTTGACTCAAGATTTGACATTATACTTTCCATTAGCTGGTTTAACTGCCGCATCGATTCTACGTTTTTTAATTTTTCAAGGGTCTTGACGGCCTTGGCCCAATCCTTCTTAATTTTTTGTATGCCTAAAGAGTAATTTTCCCCGGGCAAAAGCATTTCCTTGGCCGGAGCAATCACAACCTCTTGCAGCATTTCCAAAGTCCTTTGGTGATCTTGGTGGAAATAACGCAAAGAATCAATTTCATCATCAAAAAAATCGATTCGCAACGGTTTTTCTAAATTAGGCGGAAACACATCTACCAGACTGCCCCTCACCGCAAATTGGCCCGGAGATTCTACCAAATCCTCCCGTTCATATCTGAGTTCCACCAAACGCTGGACCAACATATCTCTGCCAAGCTGTTTCCCAACTTGCAGCTTTAAAAGAGAATGGGCGAATAATGCTTTAGGAATTAATTTTTGACAGAAGGCCTCGGGAGTGGTTACTATAAACAAAGGTTTTTTCAGCATCAATTCAGTTAAAACCTGAATTCTTTGACTGCTTCCTTCTCTGCTGCGAGCGTAAACCTGGTAGGGTAAAAAATCCTGCCCTGGAAAATAAAGAACCTGTTCCTTCGGATAAAAGATTCTAAGATTCCTCACAGCACTGTTAGCACTGATTTCATCCGGCACCAAAATAAGATGTTGATTCTTTTTTGCCTTGGCAAAAGAACCCCACCACAAAATCTTTGCACCTGCTGCTAAGCCGGACACCCCTAATTTAACTGTGCTTGTGCCGAGCTCCATAGATGCCGATCTGACAAAATCCTTATTCTGTTTCAAAAGATCCAATAATGATGCAAACCTCATTTTAACCCCCACAATTCTATAACATAGTAGCAATAATCCACAAAACTCTATAATTTTTCAGCTAAATGCATTGAAAAATTTAAACCCATATGTATTAAAACAGTTATCAACACACCTAAAAGCAGGCTGCCTGATAATTGATAAACCCAACCAGTCATGAAACCAAAAAAAAGGTGGGAAAGGAATCCAACTAAACCGGGTAGCCACTGCCCCCTACCCGGTTGAAATAAATCCCAAAGAAATTCAATTAAACCAAACACCCCATGAGTGCCAATCAAACTTGCTCCCATCAACCAGCCAAGACCGGTTTTTAAAAATTCTTCCGTTAAAGGGATTGGTCCCCATACTGCTTTTGCACCCATTTTAGCATAAAAGAAGGGGTTAACAAGCAATGCCAGAAGGGCCGCCAATCCACCAGTAAAAATAAAAATACAACCGCACTCCTTTTTGAGAAATACCCTTAGGTAACTCCCACCGGAAGGTAGGAGGCCTAAGTGGAGTATTCCTGCTATGCAAGAGATATTTTAATTTAATTGTATTTATTCATCACACTCTCCAAGGTGTTCCAAGTGAGCTCTAAAGCAGCTTTAGCAGCTTTAGGCAACACCTCTTGCATTACCTTCCAATCCTCATCTGAAAAGGTACTTAAAACGTGATCTACTGATTCCCAGCCCTCCGGCGGTCTGCCTATGCCAATTTTAACCCTAGTTAGATTATCAGTCCCCAAGGCTTGTATAATAGAGGCTATGCCCTTCTGACCTCCCGCACTGCCTTGATTTCTAATTCTAATTCTGCCCACCTCTAAATCCATATCGTCATAAATTATGATTATTTCTTCAGGGCCGAGCTTATACCAATTTTTTAGGGACAATACAGCATTCCCGCTTAAATTCATATAGGTTAGGGGTTTGGCTATTAAAAGCTTTTCACCCTTAAAAAGGCTTTCCCCCAGCATGGCATTATGCTTGCTTTTTTTAAAGTTCACACCTAATTGATCTCCGATTAGATCTGCTGCCATAAACCCCACATTATGCTTTGAAGTTTCATAGCGACCCCCCGGGTTACCAAGCCCCACAATTAATTTCATGTTCCCCACCCAAGCTTAACTTACTTTATAGAATATAATTCTAGTTACAGTCCCTCTCTCCTTTAACAAAAATAATCAAAAATTTTAGCTGCTCCAAAGCTAATCAGACCAAAAACCAACCAAAACCAACCCCCAATAAAGGCTAATTGGGCCTCAGCCTCTCTTTCCCCATTGATTAAAAAAGAGCTAACACCCAAGATAAGCCATAAGCCCATCAAAACAGTAAGCAATAGCCACCAACTGTTAAAAATACTGCTTAAATAGTGGCCTAAATCATTTAAATGAGTATTATTCATCAAATCACCCTACCTCAGTACACCTGTCCTGCTAATGGTTAGGTTTATCTCCAAGTCAATTTCGGCGGCGGGATAATACTTTTGATGCCAATCATCTTTCATTTCCTTCCATAACTGTGGATAATGGCGTTCAACAATCCTGCCAAAATCAAAAATATCCAACTGCCATTCATCTTGAGTTTTTTTAATTAGTGCCTTCATGTCTTTTTTTAGGATCTCCGCCAGTTCGATTGCAATTTCTTTTAAAATATCACCCTGCCAGGCACTTTCAAAGCTTTGCCTTTCTAAAAGCTCACCTTTAGTCATTACCTTAATTTCAAATTTTAACCTGCTATCTTCGATTATGGGCCTAATTGTAGTTTTATTTTGGGATGATAAATAGCCATTAATTAATTTTGCCGATTTCGAATTAGGTAAGGTGGCTATAATTGGGGAAACCTCCACTTCATTAATAATCCATCTGTAAATAATAGTTTCTTCCTCTCCCAACCAAAATTTAAGGCGATCTTCATGAAAAACTCCCGCTCCCGCCAGCTTTGAATCCTTTTCCCCTACAGTAACACGAGGTATGACAAAGACTGCTTTTTCTCTCATCCCTCTTAACACTTTCCCCAAACGCATTTCCGGGGCTATACGGTGGGCCCAATCATTATTGCGCATTAACTCCGCTAAATATAAGGCAGGTGCGGGATCTTGTTTGGTATAAACATTGAGCACCTCCGCCACATCATCCTGGGTTATAAAAACAGGCACATGCTTTCGCACATTAGGATCCCTGACCAAACGATCAAGAACAGGAAAAATACCGCCTCTGGATAATTGTTCTCCTAAAATTAAAACCTGCAGCTGCTCTACATCCGCCTTGCGGCTTGCCCTAGTGGCGGACAAACCCCTAAAAATTAAATTTGACATGGGTGCCGAGGTTGTTAAATTATAAAAACTGGGGCCCCCTTGTTCCGATTCCCCGCTTAGACCGGAAGGTATTGCAAACTGATAGGTAATTCTTACCCCCCGATCGCTATGCTCTTCCTGTAGTTGCCCCTCTAATCCAATAGAATCCGCTACCTCATCCAAGGGTATCTCATCTAAACCAAGGCCTAAAACCAGACCCCTTTCCTCAATTTCCCACAAATCCCAACAGCCTGCACTGTTTAAAGAGAGAAACAAGATAATTAGTATAGTAACAAGTTTTCTAATTATGAGCACCACCTATCTTGTTTTTTTTCCGCCAAGCTAAAGCAAGTAAGAATACAACCGTCAAGCTAAAAATCAAGCTTGAATAACCAATACCAACTCCTATTAATTCTGTAATTTTAATACCTTTAGGCAGCCTTGCAAGCAAAAATATCAAAGGAAGCACCAAATAAATCAGACTTTCATGTCCGCGAAAACCCAATGCCTGAGTACCTATTAAAACAGGGATATAATAGGTAAAGGCTACCGTCACAAAGACTGTCAAAATCCAAAAGGTAAGCAAAAATAAATCCAGTTTTTCCAACAAAATATTTGCCAGCTCTATTTCCCTTACAAAATCAATTACCGGGTAAAGCAGGTATTTCGTTTCCACGGATCCAAAATGAGATAGAGTCAAAATAAAAGACCACAGAAAAAAAACAAATAAAAAACCGATACCTACGCCGGTTGCCTTAACCCCTTTTTGGGGCTTGTCAAGAAACTGTATCAAATACATAATAATTCCCCAACCCACAAAAACAGCTATGGCAGGAGGCAGGCCCTTAAGCACCGGCAAAAATCCATTTGCCATTACAGGCAATATTTCTCCAAAATCCATCCTCCCCTTTATCACACTGCCCAAAAGCAAAAAAGGAATCAAAGTAAAAGGAAAAAATACTTGAGTAACCCTTGCTAAAGGATCAATTCCATTTGTAATCAAATAAGCTACTGACACAAGAAAGGTAATCATAATTACCTCAGTGGGGGTTCTGGGTAAAAGGTAAATCCTAATCATGTCAGCAAATGTCCTTAACGACCAGGCACACATCACTATATAAAAAATACATTGTATGGTGATAAATAGCTTTGCAGGCCATTTACCTATTAGCTTCGGCAGCCAATTAACAGGGGACTGATGGGGAAACATACCGGCAAGTGATGCTAGGGAAAGGGCTGCCAATAACAACCAACCACCTCCAAGTAATAACGAAAGCCAGCCATCCCTGCCGGCTACTGTTACTACCATTCTGGGCATGGCAAAACCATCAATCCCTAAAATAGCAGAAATCAGCACAACAGATAATTGGACAGGGGTGATTCTGTCTTTAATTTGCTCCACCTCTAATATCCCTCCTTTGGCCGTCTCTGCCTGATTTTATCTTGGGGTTTAATTATTGTAGGCCTGGTTATCATTCTTCGCCAGGAAACACGTATCAACAAATCCTTCCAATCTCCAACTTTGTAGGGAACAAACGGGGCTAAGTAATTTACCCCGAAGGTTTTCATGGTAACCATGTGAATGTTAATTAAAATAAAAACCAACACAACTCCATAAAGACCCAAGGTTGCACCCAAAAAAATCACGGGAAAACGCAAAATACGAAAACCAATCCCCAGGTTATAAGAAGGAATGGCAAAGGAGGCAATGGCAGTTATGGCTACGATAATCACCATAACTGGGCTGGCGAGGTTGGCTTTTACCGCTGCATCTCCAATAATGAGGCCGCCTACGATACCTATGGTTTGTCCGATTGAACGGGGGAGTCTGGCACCTGCCTCCCGCAAAAACTCGAAGGATACTTCCATCAGTAGGGACTCTACTACCACGGGAAAGGGAACCCCCTCCCGTGCAGCCGCAATAGCCAGGCTTAATTTTATTGGTATCAGGCCGGGATGAAAAGAAACAGCTGCAACATAAAGACCGGGTACAAAAACCGCTATGTATGATGCAATAAAGCGAATACTTCTTGTTAAGGAACCAATAATCCAACGCTCATAATAATCCTCCGGACTTTGAAAAAATTGCGGGAAGGTGGCCGGTACAATTAAAGCAAAGGGTGTGGTATCTACTAAAATAACCACTCTACCTTCCAAAATGGCTGAAGCCGCCTTGTCTGCCCTTTCTGTATATTGAATCTGCGGAAAAGGAGATAAGGAGTTATCCTCAATTAATTGTTCTATGTAACCACTTTCTAAAATTGCGTCAATATTAATTTTATCAAGCCTGTTTTTTAGCTCCTTTAACACATCCTTATTAACAATGTCTTTAATATAGCAAAGGCTGACGGCAGTCTTGCTTCTGACGCCCAACTTTTGACTTTCAATCCTAAAACCCGGGTCCTTAATACGCCTTCTCAAAAGGCTGGTATTAACCCTTAAGGTTTCAGAAAGTCCGTCACGGGGGCCCCTAACCAGCACCTCCGTATCAGGTTCCTCCAGACCACGGGTTGGCCAACCCGGAGCACTGATAATTAAGGCCTCTTTTATGCCCTCCACAAGCAGCACAATACCGCCTGATAAAGCCGCCCCCATCAGTTCATCGAAGCTGTTTTCCTTTTTGATTTCCCCGCTTTGGATAGCTCTTTTTGATAATCTTGTTAAAATAGCATCCACTAATTGCTTTTTACCAGTCTTAACCTCCAAAATGGGCAAATCCATTTCCAAGGGACGCAGAATATCCTGGGTGACAATTTGTCTATCAATTAAGCCGTCTGTATAAACTAAATAAGCTGTGATTTCATCCAAGCCTATTAAAAACTCGTGAAAGATAATATCAGGACTCTCACCAAGCTGATTTTTTAAAAATGCAATATTATATTCCAAATCCGGCGTCAAAAGCTTATCCCCGTCTTGCCCTTTGGCTGGCACATCCTCAAAAGCTTTTTTCACTGCCTTTTTATCCGGCCTTTTTGGTTTTTTCACCTTGCCCCACCTTTGGCTCATTATTCCACAACCTTCAGTTTGCCCCGGTTTGAAAAAAGATATGCCGGAACAAAAAAAGACAAAACCTGAAACTTTTAAGTCACAGGTTTTGTCCTTTGGAGGAGGGGTATTGAAGAGGTCATTAAATATTTTTTTGTACTTAACACCGGGAAGCAAAAAACCTAATTAACAAATTCCAGATCGGCTATTATGACAGCCTGAAGCAATAAGCCAATACTTTGATAAAACGGCAGTTGTGATTTTTGAAACAGTAAATCACCAAACTCAGGCAACCATTTTGCCAGATGCCCCATTAAAAAATCATTGGCCTTTTCCAGGTATCCAGCTGAATTTTCCTCCCCGGAATAGGCACGGGACAACAAATAATACATAAATTCCAACTCAATGGCCACATGGTCAGGAAGCTCAGCATAGTCTAAAGTCAAGCCCAACCCTTCTTTTCTTAAAAGCTCAGCCATAGCATCCGCAGTGGGCCCTGCCATCGTCCCCTGCCATTCCTCCTGGCGAGACTTGTCAAAAACTGATTCATAAGGCGGGCAAGCCGGTGCCATTGGCCCGATAAAAAGCCTGGTGTATTCCACTTTCAAATCAAAAAAGGCTGTTTCATCCTTATTTAGAAGGGTATCTAAAAGCCCAGTTATCAGTTTTTTATGCTGCTGGCCTAAATAAAGCTCGCTAGCTTCCGAAAGCATTGATAGGTTATCCTTCTGAGCTAAATCTTCCAATAAGTCAAAAGAAGGCTCATAAAAGATCAAAGTCAGAAACTGGTAAAGCGTTGTTCTTGCTGCTTCCACCTTCGTGCCAGTTTTATGATTTATCATTTGGTTACCCCACTTGACAAGTTTTTACTGCCAACTACTTGTTGTTTTGAGGCTTTAGCCGGGCTATCCATTTTAAGCACTAGGCTTACACCAAAAAGAATGATGAAAGCCACTAAGGACAGTCCTCCAATGGTTATTACAATCTCATTTAAAGTTGGTATATAAGAAGCTACAGTTTTAAAAGGTAGTTCACCTGCAACAAAGAACTGGCCAGTACTTTCTATAAAACGTCCTGTAGAGGTTCCAGGTGCACTATGAATATTTTGGATTAAAAACCCCGGTAAAATAATATTTATTCTTTTCAGAAAAACAGCTACCATAACTAATAAACCTGAAAGGCCTACTAACCCGGCAGATTTGCTGATACCCTTCCTAGATAAAATAAAGAGAGGTATTAACATACCCACAATAATCTCAAACCACAGTAGGGGTGCAAATTTCCCTGTTAGGATAAGAGCTGCCGCTTCTGCAGGAGAGGTACCGCCGGCATAAGCAAGGGTAAAAAGCTCACAAAAGAAAAGAAATAAGTCAAATAGGATAAAACCTACCAAAATTTTAGATAAAGTCTCCACATTCTCTTCATCTAAGCCGGGAATGCCAATCTTTCTTCCAAAATAAGCAATCAGCAATAACAAACCCAAACCGGAAACTATAGCCGATGAAATAAAAATTGGAGCCATCAAGCCATTATTCCAAAAAGGCCTGCCCACCTGTAAACCGAAAATCCAAGCGGTAATTGAGTGAACTAAAAGAGCAATAGGCAAAGAGTAGATGGCAGCTTTGGCAAAAACTTTTTCTCTCTTTTCTTCTGTTACCGCCTTCCACTTATTGCTAAAGAATATCCAACACTCGTAAAGGCCTATCAATAAGTAGATACCAATAACCAAAAAGTCCCATTTAATAGGGGAGGTAAGTTTACCCCCTATAAGAATATTTAAGACTCTTTCTGGACGCCCGATATCTACAAAAATCATT
>CAZCQT010000030.1:0-11444 GCA_964500905.1 uncultured Moorellales bacterium | reverse complement strand
GGAGATTACCTGTATTACGTGAGCGAAGGGGCATTGTATCGGATTTTCATGAAAGATGGAAACGAAGAGTTAGTTAAGCGACTGACACAGCTCTCTGACGAAATCCCTAGTTTTGCGGTTATCAACGAAAAGGTCTACTGGGAGAAGGCCGAAAATGAAGGCCTTTACGATGATGACGGTAAAAACGTAAACGACGGGGCAGTGTTAGAAGGAATGAGAATTGCCGGTGATCAAAATGAATATTTGATTTGCACCTTCGAGGAAACGGAACTGTCAAAGTACCGGATTATGATCTTTGACAAGTCGGGTGTTGTGGTATTTAAAACCTCGGACACTACGCGGATAGATAGCATTGATATAGCAGGAGCGACAGTAACCTTTGCCAATTGGACAACGGGAACGATTTGCAGTGCCAGATTGAAATAAGTCAAGGATTCGAAGGCTATGGATGCACTGGGGACGGTTGCTGTTGCATCAACAGTTAAAAAAGTCAGCCTGTTTTCGGCAGTCTTATTTGATGCAACAGCAACCGTCCCCAGTGCATTAGTAGGTTATTGGGGGTTATACATGCCATGGGAGTTCATATAGTTGAAAATTCCTTCGCCGTGTTGTTGCTCTTCTTTTTGAATGTGATTTAGGACTTGCCTTACATTTGACGACGTCATTTCAAAGATAGCGGTATCATAGGTACCGGAAACATATTTTTCGGTCATTAACAAATCGTTTAAAAGAGAAGCATCTCTTTGATTGGCAGCAACTCCTTGGTTGGTGGGTTGGCTTTGCATCCCTTGTTGTAGGTTTGATTGCTGTTGAGAGCCCGATTGCTGCTGATTAATGCTGGGCAGTTGTCCGGATAGCAGTTGATTTAGGCTGTTTAAATGTTCTTGCTCCTGTTGGGCATAATTACTTAAAAGTTGCTTCAACTGTGGGTCTTGAACCTGTGCTGAATAATTTTGATACTTTTGTATGCATATTTCTTCGTGTTTTTTTTGGTCCTCCAGCAACATTTTTTCCTTTTGTGTTAAATTGCTTGGCATTATTAATCACCTCCTAGATTTATTCTTTACGTAAAGGTAATTAATATGCGTTATTTTAGTAATTGAGCAGAACAAGGGGAGAAAACGGTTATTGAAAAAGTCAATTTTCTTTGTTTCGTTGGATCTATTTTTTATTAGGAAGGATTATTGTGAACAATGGCGAAATATTATAAGCTTAAGCAAATTGTCAGCTAAAGGTTATAAAGAGATTATAATATAAATGCGAGTGATGAAAATGAAAAGTATTCGCTTGGGTATTTATCCGGAAACGTCTATTGCAACTCCGCTTTACAAGGAATTGTTGCTCGGCGGTTATGTCGTGCAGCCCTTAAGCGTGTTGAAAGACACAGGTGACTTGGATTTAATTATTGTTGATTTGGATTTTTTAATGGGGGACTTGGGGGAGCTGTTTCTTGCCCTGCAAAGTAAGCCTGTAGTTCTTGTTGCGGAAAAAGGTGATGCTATCCAATACGCAGCGGAGTGGGGCGTTATGGGGGTTTTGGGTAAAGACTGGGCTTTTAGGGACTTGCAACTAGTAATTGATTTCTTTGTGGTTAAAAATAAATTTTTTCCCAGAAGGGATTTTGTTTTCGAAAAAACAACAGAGGCTCCTGTCAGTATTTTGTTAATAGAGGATGATTATTTAACTGCCAGCCTAGTTAAGGATTCGCTTGCACAAATAGGAGAATTGCATCATGTCCTAAATATAGCAGAGGCAAGAAAAATGCTTGTGGAGCAAAAATGTGATTTAATAATTTTGGATTTATTTTTGCCCGACGGCAATGGTCTGGATCTATTAAAAGAGATTAAAAATAACCCTTTTTTCGAATTAGTACCGGTTTTGGTCTTATCAGTAAATGATGGATTAACGGACAAACTAAAGGCCTTTGAACTGGGTGCAAATGATTACTTGACAAAACCTTTTCATATCCTGGAGCTTATTGCCAGGGTAAGAGCCCTCTCTAGGGGTAAGCAAAAACAGGAGGTGCTTCTTTGCAATTTAAAGCAAATGAGTGTATTGGCGGAGATAGATGGATTAACGGGCTTGTATAACCATCGGTTTTTTGCAGATCATTTAAGATATCGCTTTCACTTGGCCAATGAACAAAATGTGCCTTTGGCTATTTTGATGATGGATGTGGATGATTTTAAACAATATAATGACAGCTACGGACACCTAGCAGGCGATCAGGTGCTAAAGGAGATTGGCAAAATTATTTCCACCTTGGTGCGAGGGGAGGATGTGCCGGCCAGGTATGGCGGTGAGGAATTTGCAGCTTTGCTGTGGAATGTGAATGAGAAACAAGCCTTAAAGATTGCCGAAAGGATCAGAGGAACTGTTAACGCTAAATTATTTCCTGGTTATGGTGATCAAGATGATCACCTAATTACTATTAGTATTGGAGTCGTTATTTCCCCTGCAGCCAGCCCCACAGAACTGTTGACCAGGGCAGATGAGGCCCTTTATAGGGCTAAGCAAAAAGGCAAGAACCAAGTGGATATTTGGCGGGAGGTGGTCATGGATTAATGCTTTATAAAAGACTTAAAGGTCAATTGAATTTCATTGGCTTGCTATTGGTAATAATATTTATCTTAATTTTAGGAGCTTTCTTATATAACTACTATCTTACCGGTGAAATCAATGCCAGACAAGATGAGTTAATTAATTTATCTTCCGCCATTGCTCCGTATTCCGATTATGCCGCAGATTATATAGGTGGAAGGGTGGTCGGCAGTGAAATTCCTACCATAGCCCAATGTGAGCTGTGTTTGTTTTTAGCAAATAAAATACCGAGAAATGATGAGCTGGGCCATTATGCGGCGGTTGTCTTACAGCATGAAGAATTTCATAAATCATTATTGGAAGAGGACAGAGTTGGGGCAATGGGTGCCTCCCAAAGGTTAAATAGGGCTTTGCAACGCTACAATGGTTATCTTGTCAGTGTATTAGGGCAAATGCAGAGGCTGCGGACACAAGTTATTTCCGTTGTGGCTTTACCCGGTCTGTTCCTTGTTATGGCTATTTTTATTTTCCTATATATACGCTTATTAAAGCTAATGCAAGCCAGAGTTATAAACCCCTTGAAGGGTACCCTGGATATTCTTGCCACACATAATTTGGCAGGCTTTTGTGAAGAAGATGAACCAAAGGCAATTTTAAATGCTACCCAAAGAGTGGCAAGATATATAACGGCAGATGATTTCAGAAAAAAGATTTACTCTTTTTGGAACTCTGTTTCTACTGAAGAGCAATTGATTAAGGGTTCAATCGAACTTCTCGGAGGAAGCCAATTAGTATCAGGGGCTGCCTTCTACCAATTTAAGAAAGAAAGTAAAGAGTTAGATTTGGTATCCTCCTATGCATTTCCCAAAGAAGGAAAAAAGAAAATATTATATGGTGAAGGCCCTATAGGAGAGGCTGCCAACACGGGAAGGTATATAATTATTGAAAAACCTAAGTTAGAGATTAATTTAGGCTTCGGTTCTGTAGAACCTGCCTTTCTAGGTTGTTTTCCCATTGGAATATCACAGCTTTTTGGTGTTTTAGCTTTAACATCAACTGAGGAATCCACCCTTGAGGAAATGGAGGATATGGAGATTTTGGCCAGCCAAATCGCTATTGTACTTGATCGGATTCACCAGTTGGAATTTTTAAGGCAATTGACAGAGGAGCTCAAAGCCAGCACCAAAAACCTAAATAAAGAATTATTATATAAGGATTCTATTTTAAATAGCTCAGCCGATGGCATAGCTATCTTGAGCTCAGAAGGAATTATAAAGCTTTTCAGTAAAGGTGCGGAGGAGATCACCGGTTTTACCGCCGAAGAGGCAGTGGGCAGCAATTGTTGTGATATTTTTAGGCACTTGGATGAAAGTCTGAATCAAATGTGTAATACGGAGCTTTGTGCCAACTATTTCATAAACACTCAGCAGGCTTCCATTAGCGGCAAAGAGCTATATATTTCTAATAAATCGGGGCAAAGGGTACCCGTTTTGTTTAGTGCCGCACCTCTTTACAATGATGAAGGGAAAATAATTGAGATTCTTCAAATTTTTAAAGATGTGACGGAACTGAAAAAAACCTTGGCCCAATTGGAGGAAGCAAGCCGCAGCAAGACCGAGTTCTTATCTACCATGTCTCATGAGTTGCGAACACCCTTGAATGCGGTTTTAGGCTTTGCGGAATTACTAGAGTTGGAGAATATTGGCCCTCTTAATGAAAAACAAAAAAAATATACAACTAATATTTTAACTGCGGGTAAGCATTTATTATCATTAATTAACGATCTTTTGGATATTTCAAAAATAGAATCCGGTAAAATGAAATGGGAGCTTGAGCCTGTTGATATTCCTCAACTGTTTGGGGGCACAATCAGCCTGTTAAGGGAAAAGGCAACCCAAAGCCAGTTAACTATTTCCTTGGAAATAGAAGAAGGCTATCAGAATTTTATTGGTGACGAGAGAAAAATGAAGCAAATTTTATTTAATTTAGTTAACAATGCCATTAAATTTACTCCTTCAGGGGGAAAAGTAGGTATAGAAGTAAGTAGATCGGAAAAGGGCATGTCCATCAGTGTGTGGGATACAGGTATTGGTATTCCCGAAAACAAAAGGGAATCCGTTTTTGAACCCTTCTTCAGAGTAGATGATATGACTGTCAAAGGTCAGCAGGGCACGGGTTTGGGATTGCCCTTGGTTAAAAAAATGGTGGAGCTTCCGGGAGGGCAGATCTGGCTTGAAGAAGGGGAGGCCGGAGGCACGGTTATTAAGGTATACTTGCCTGACGGAAAGAAAGAAACACATAATTAGCATACTATAATAGGAGGGCCCTCAGGGGTTTTTCCCTTGTGCTGTAAATGAAATATGTAAAAATTATGTGTGACCCTGTAAGAAGGAGTGTACCAGCATGGACGAAGAAAAAAAAGTGGAATCGGAAATAGACTATGAGCCTGTAGATGTGGAGCTATTGGCACCGGATCCAGAAAGCTTGGATCTGAAAAAAGCTAATGATTTCTATGAAACCCTTAGGGAAAAGATTACTAAATGGGCCTTGGAAAAGGGAGGGGAAAAGGGTTTAAAAACTGCGGAAATTTTGTTATTGGCACCGGATTTGTTCATGTTGCTGGTACGCTTACTGCAAGATTCGAGAACACCGGTTAACCAAAAGGTGTGGATTGGGATTGGCATAACTTATTTTATTAGCCCCATTGATTTAATGCCGGAGGCAGTCCTGGGTCCCATAGGTTATTTAGACGATGTGGTATTGGCGGTATTTGTTGTTAACACAATTTTAAACAGTCACAAGCAACTGGTGTTGGAAAACTGGAGCGGAAAAGGTGATGTGTTAACCATTATCCAAGACATTTCCGCTAAAGCAGAGGAATTGGTGGGAAAGCAGATATATAGACAACTGCAAAGGCTTTTTAAATAATAAAATGGTCTTTGGGTAGCTAGCCGTTGTTTTGGTAATTGAATAATTAGGTTTTTGCAGTAAAGCCATATCAGCAGTTGCTGATATGGCTTTACTGCTTTGTAAAATGACATAGCTAAAATAATTTAAAGGTTTAAAAATAAAGAACCAAAAGAAGGCAATTCAAAAAAGACTAAATTGTTGAAAAACCATGTTATAATTGAAACTGACTTTTAAAGCTGTTAAAGCTTTGGCACCGGAAGGGAGGCAGATAAATGGATCCTGTAACTCATAGTTTAATTGGATTGGGAGTAGCCAGTTTTTCCGGAAATCCCTTGTCTTTTACTAACCCAATTTATATCGGTTCCCTCCTTGGTTCTTTGGCTCCGGATTTTGATTTTATATTGCAAGCCAAGGGAGATGTCTTTTATTTGAGGCACCATCGGGGCGTATCTCATTCATTACCCGGTAGCGTCATGCTTGCTGGGGCACTTAGTTGGCTTTTAACCTTTATTTTTCCTGGTACAGGTTATTGGAGCTTATTTATCTGGACATGGCTGGGCACTTTGTCTCATTGTCTAATAGATGTGTTTAATTCCTACGGCTCTGAACTGCTATGGCCTTTTTACAGAAAAAAAGTAAGCTGTAATTTATTGAATATTTTCGATCCTTATTTATTTATTTTACTGTCAATATTACTTTATGCCGGGGGAAAGCATCCAATTATTCGTAATTTAAGTTTGCTTTCGGGACTGGCTTATTTGGTTTTCAGGTTTGGGATAAGGTGGAGAATACGCAAAATTTTTAATGGAAAATGGGGAACCCAGCCAAAACGCATTTTAATAATGCCTGCTTTAAAAGGAAGTTGGAATTGGGATGTATTTATAGAAGAAGGCAAGCGTTTTATTATTGGACAGGTATCTTCCTTTTCCCTTACTTTTAAATTAAGGCAAAAGCTGTGGAAGCAACAAAACAGCCTTATTAAAATTGCATTGGAAAGTAAGCTGGGAAAATTATTTTCCGAGTTTACTCCGTTATTTCATGTTTCCCATCAACGAATAGAAAAAGGGCATTTAGTGCAGTTTTTTGATCTTCGTTTTCACTTTAAACAGGCTTTTTTGCACACGGGAACAGCGATTTTTAATGAAGAAAATGTATTGGTAGAAGAGATTTTCAGTCCTTATTTGGGCAAAAGAAAGGTTAAGCTAGTCGGCTGAAAAGTATAAATTCCCCTGAAAATAATGCAACATTTATTTTTAGGGGAATTTTTATAATTGTTATTATAGGCACGGAGTTTAAAACAGACTGTGTTTTAATATTTAGCAGGAAATAGCTTTGACCGGGTAGAACTGATAATAACAATTGACGGAAGAATCCCCAAAGGATTCTCTCAGACCTTTAAAAGGAGGAACAATTATGCTGGTTGAGGAAATTATGAATCGGGAAGTTATTACCATTACTCCTGAAGACACCGTCCACACTGCCTCGGGGAAAATTAAAGAGCACCGGATTAGGCATTTGCCTGTTGTTGAAGGCGAGCATTTGGTAGGAATTATTTCAGATCGGGATTTAAAAGGGGCAACTCCGTCGGTTTTGTTAGAGTGCAGGGATATTGAAATATTAAAAAATATCAAAGTGAAGGAGATTATGACGGAGCAGGTGCTGACTGCCCACCCCTTAGATGGTGTGGATGAAGCCGCTAGACTAATGTACGAGCACCGAATTGGCTGTCTTCCTGTAGTTAACGGAAACAAGCTGATTGCGATAATTACAGAAACAGATATATTAAGAACCTTGGTAGAATGGGTCGGCACTCTTGAAACCGGCACAACCTTGGAAATTGAAGTGCCCAACCGCCCCGGTGCCTTAGCGGAGGTGACCCTTGCCATCAAAAGCAGGAACATTAATATCGTAAGTGTTCTAATGAGAAATGGTTACGAGCCGAATACTAAACTTATAACTGCTAGGCTACAAACGATGCTGGTTGCAAAAATCATCGAGGAGATTGAGCAATTAGGGTTTAGAGTATTATATCCTCATCGGGGTACCCTGGTATGATTAGCGAAGCACTGGCTATCTACTCATCTTCCTTTAGTGATTATAAATTTCATGAGGAACACCCTTTTAACCCATTAAGGATTTTGCTTTGGTTTGAGCTGTTGGAGGCGATGGGTGCGGTTAATGAACAGGATTTGGTTTTGCCAAAACCTGCTACGGATGAGGAATTGCTCTTGGTTCACACTCCCGATTATTTGGAAGCGGTAAAAAACCTGAGTTTAGGTATAGAAATTGAAAATGCATTAAAATATAATCTTGGAACGGAAGATAACCCTTTATTTCCGAGGATGCATCAGGCCACTGCTCACTTAGTGGGGGGTACCTTAGAGGCTGCAAAACTGTTGATGAAGGGTCGGGCAAAGCATGCTTTAAATATGGCTGGTGGCTTGCACCATGCAATGGCAGATAAAGCCTCCGGGTTTTGCATTTACAATGATATAGCGGTAGCCATTAGTTGGCTTAAAAAGAATTATAATTTAAAGATAATGTATATTGATGTGGATGCACATCACGGCGATGGTGTTCAGTGGATTTTTTATGGGGATCCGGATGTGATGAAGGTATCCATTCATGAAACAGGCCGCTACCTGTTTCCTGGTACGGGCAACGTAAGGGAACGAGGTGAAGGGGAAGGTTTTGGCTACACAATTAATATGCCTTTGGAGCCGTTTACCGAGGATGATTCCTATATTGAAGTATTGGAAACCCTTTTGCCCTCTTTGGCCAAATCCTTTCAGCCTGATTTGATTGTAAGCCAACATGGCTGCGATACTCATGAGCATGATCCCTTGACTCATCTTTCTATTACAACCAAAGGCTTTGCTGCTGCCGCAAACCTGATACATGATCTGGCCCATCAGTATTGCGATGGGCTTTGGTTGGCAGTAGGCGGCGGAGGCTATGAGTATTGGAGCGTGGTACCCAGAAGCTGGGCAATTTTATGGGGCGTTATGAGCTGCAGGCAGTTGCCGGAATATTTGCCAAAAAGCTGGCTTGATAAATGGGGTAAAATGGCTCCCGGGCCCCTGCCGATGAAGTTGTGGGATAATCCCAAGGATTACCCGGCTAAGCCTAGGCGGGAAGAAATTGAAGAAAAAAATCGACGAACAGTTATCCAGGCTCTCAACAGACCTGTTTGGAATTATTTGTTTTAAAATACCGGGGCTTTACGGGACTTTTGCATCAAACGTGATTTGTGAATGGTTGCACTAGCCCTTAACAAAGGTTATAATAATTTGGAGTAAACATGCAGTAAAGGAAAAGAGGTGTTGTAGATGCTGTCTCAATCCGACCCCAACAAACCTATCTTCAAAAATTTTCATCAAAAGATTACAACTCCTAAGGGCAGAGTGGTAATTGCCGGACCGATTTTACCGGAAGAACTGGAGAGCTTAACCTTGGATGATGGGTTAAGGGCGTTCAGACCTCCAGAAAGGCAGCACAGGGCACTGGTGGAAATAGCAAGCATGGAAAAAGGGCAAATTTTTGCTGCTGTATTCGAAAGGACAATAGTGGGTTATATCAGCTTTCATCCCCCGGATAAGTTTGAAAGGTGGGGGCAGGCCAATATACCTGAATTAATAGAATTAGGGGGCATGGAGACCAGCCCCGACTGGCGCGGGTTTAAGCTTTCCTCAACAATTCTGAAGGCGGCTTTTGCCAATAGCCGTTTTGCCGAAAATATTGTAATCGCAACCGAGTATTGCTGGCACTGGGATTTAAAAGGAACCGGTCTGCCTGTTTATAAATATAGGCAAATGATGGAGAAACTTTTAGGGCAAGTAGGTCTTTATTCCTTGGGAACCGATGATCCCGAGGTCTGTTCTCACCCTGCCAACATGTTTTCAGTGCGGGTTGGCTCTAAGGTCAGCAGCGAAACATTTATTGCCTTTGAGGCCATTAGATATTTGAACAAAAACATTATTTAATTGGTAAACTTAGGCCGCTTTTCTTCAAGGTTAAAAAGGGGATAACCAAGGACTTGGGGGAAATACTAGTTACAGCAATAAAGGTGATTGGAGGTTAAACATTGCCTGATCTTAAACAGCCTCAAAATGCCGTATTTCAATTTAAATGTGCTAATTGTGGAATAATGTTTAGTGCTGACCAGCAGGGAAAAATTTGCCCAGGTTGTGGTTATTATTGCAATAAAAATAGCTGCCAGACACTAGAGGCCTCCGACGAGGGCTATTAGAGGTTAACACTTAATATCAAATTGAGGGGAGATAATTGGCTAATTTATGTCCTTTATGCAATGGGCTTAAATCTCAAAAAATACTTTGCGAGATTTGCGGGGAAAGGATGGATGACGGGGGCCAGGTGGAAAACTACTATGATCCCTATAGCGGATATGAGGATGATCTTTTAGTTAAAAGCCCCGATAATCTACTGGACCCAAATAAATGGTGTTTGCATAATTTTATTTGTCCTGACTGTGGCCACACATTTATAAAGCCAATTAAACAACTATCCGGGCCCCATTATTTTGGGTAGACTATTTTAATCAGGCTTTTGTGAGCAAGGCGATTTTTCGTATCATAAGCCACAAGATCCTTGATTAAGGGATCGGTAATCAATATTTGCCAAGCTTGATAAAGGTTTTTAATGAAATCCTGCTTGAGAGGTTTTTGCTCATATAATATGGGACAAAAATAGGGCAGAGTCAGTGTTTCCCAAATTAAAAACAATTTGCCCCTTTGACCAAAATGGGGTGCTAAAGGAAAGGTCCTGCATTGCAGAGGCCTTTTTTCTCTTGGGCAATTGCCATTACAGCTAATGAAAAAAGTTTCCCCTTCCCAACTGTCAGGAAAATCATAATTCTTAACAGGGTGTTTGCTCCAACTTAGCCAGTCCTTTTCCTTTTGCAGCACGAGGTGCTCATTAGGCAATAAATAAATTCCCATATCGGGTTCCGTCTTTTGGCAACAAATATTATTGCATAAAATTCCGCAATCATAATCTAAATGTTCTACCTTATTTAACATGTCATAAATCTTTTCATAGGTTTTTTTTGATAGGGTGCTTTTCATCAGATCCCCCTCGGTAAGTATAATTAATTTGTTAAGTTAGAGCAGTGAAAAAATATTGTTTTTATATTATGCTGAAGTGAAGCCGGAAAATCCGGTATTCTTGTGTTTTGGGACGCTTGCTCAAACGCTTAGATGACGAAAATAGATTTCTCCAACCGCTCTCATAAGTAGCAATTCCTTGTTCTGTAGTTATAATATCATAAGTTAAAAAAAAATGTAGAAAAGTGATTGACAAATGTCAGCCAGATGGTATACTAAAAATAAAACTGAGGTAGGGCTCAAATTATATAATTGCCTATCTTTAGGAGTTGAACAAACTGAAACAGAATAAGAAAGATATAATTGCGTCAGCTGCAATTGAGGTAATGGCTAAAGAAGGTTTTCATTGTGCTACCACTGACAAAATTGCCCTTGAGGCGGGTATTTCAGTGGGTTTAGTCTATTATTATTTTTCAAATAAAGAGGAGATTTTGGAGTATATTTTTGAAAAGGAATGTGAAAAAAGGCTTAGCATATTAAAACAGGTAGGTAGTTCTGATCTGCATTCCTTGCTTAAAATCAGAAAAATGTTAAATCACCACTTTACCTTGGTTCAGCAGGATCCAAAGGTGGCAAAAATTATTATCAGAGAAAGGTATCTTCCTTTTTGTACTGCAGGGGGAATCCAAAAAATTGGAGGGGTACCGCTGTTCCTGCAAGAGACAATTGAGGAAGGCATAAAAAAAGGGGAGCTGAGAGAGTGTAATCCTAAAATTATGTCCATGGCCATCTTTGGGATAATAGAGGAAATGTTAAACCGTTATATTTTAGAGGAAGAGAATGGTGGCAAAAGCAGTCTGTTAGAGGAAGCACTGGATCAAATTTTTGAACTTTTAGCCAGGGGCCTTTCTGCTGAAAGATAATATTTAT
>CAZCQT010000029.1:0-11603 GCA_964500905.1 uncultured Moorellales bacterium | reverse complement strand
GAGAGGGTAAAATGTTAGCAATTAAATTAGGAGGTAGTGGTATGCTTAATTTAAAGAGAACTCCATTGTATGAGGCCCATAAGGCACTTGGAGCAAAAATGGTTGACTTTGGCGGTTGGGAAATGCCTGTACAATATAGCGGTATTGTAGCGGAGCATCACGCCGTGCGTAATGAAGCGGGTTTGTTTGATGTCAGCCATATGGGAGAGTTTATCGTAAAAGGGCCCGATGCCCTAAAGGTTCTTCACGAGCTGTTGACGGCGGATTTTTCCAAGCAAGAAGTGGGACAATGTATGTATGCTATTATGTGTTACCCAACTGGTGGTGCTGTGGATGATTTGATTGTTTATAAGATGGACGAGAACGAATATATGCTGGTAGTTAATGCCGGTAATAAAGACAAGGATTTTGATTGGATTACTGAACATATGCAGGGCTTTGATGCAAAGCTGGTCGATCTTTCCGACGAAACCGGCCTGGTAGCTTTGCAGGGACCAAAAAGCGTAGAGATACTTCAACCCTTAACAGATATTTCTCTTGACAGCTTAAAACCATATTGGTTTGCCAAGGGAAAGGTTTTAGGAAAAGATTGCTTAGTGTCCAGAACCGGTTATACTGGTGAGGAAGGCTTTGAGGTATATTGTGATGCGGCAGATACCACTTTAATTTGGGATGGTATCTTGCAAGAAGGGGAAGGGGTAGTCCTACCGGCAGGTCTTGGGGCCAGGGATTCCCTCCGCTTTGAAGCAAAAATGCCTTTATACGGACATGAATTAGATGAGAATATTACACCCCTGGAAGCGGGTCTGGGCCGTTTTGTAGCCCTAGATAGAGAAGACGATTTTATTGGCAAGGATGCTTTGAAAAAGCTTAAAGCCGAGGGCTTGCCCAGAATGGTCAGAGGTTTTGAAATGGTTGGCCGGGGCATTGCCAGGGCGGAGTATCCCGTTAAGAAGGATGGGGTAGTTGTTGGGCATGTAACTTCGGGTATGCCCGCTCCAACCGTAGGCAAGAATCTGGGTAATGTGCTTATTAAAAAGGAGTTTTCCGAGGTAGGCACAGAATTTGATGTGGAGATTCGCGGCAAGGATATTAAAGCCGTAATCATTAAAACACCATTTTTAAAAAAGGAGGCAAAATAAGTATGAGTTTTCCAAGCGAATTAAAGTATTCAAAGGATCATGAGTGGGTTAGGGTTGATGGCAGCAAGGCGGTTTTGGGTATTACCGCCCATGCGGCCGAGGCATTAGGCGATGTAGTTTTTGTGGAACTACCCGAAGAGGGGGATTCCATTGCATCCGGTGAGGCTTTTGGCTCAGTGGAATCTGTAAAAGCCGTATCTGATGTGTTCAGTCCTGTTTCCGGTGATGTGACAGCTATTAACGAAGCCCTTTTGGATGCACCTGAACTAATCAACAGTGATCCCTACGGGGAGGGCTGGATGATCGAAATAGAATTGGAGGATGTATCCCAGCTAGATGCGCTCTTGTCAGCTGCCGAATACGAGGCCTTTCTTAAGGAGGAATAATTAATGAATTATGTTCCGCATACGGCAAAAGATCGGCAGGAAATGCTGGAATCTATGGGAAAGAATTCGATTGAGGATTTATTCCATGACATTCCTTCGGAGCTTCGGGTAAAAGGCGAACTGCCAATTGAAGGCGGATTATCAGAGATCGAGTTAAGACGCCTATTGGGAGGATTGGCTAAGAAAAACCAATCCTTAGACGAGTTTGTTAGTTTCCTGGGTGCCGGTGTTTATGAGCATTATGTGCCGGCTTTTGTTGATCAATTGTTATTAAGATCTGAGTTTTATACTGCTTATACCCCTTATCAGCCGGAGATCAGTCAAGGTACTTTACAGAACATTTATGAATTTCAAAGTGCTATTTGCGAGCTGACCGGAATGGATGTAGCCAATGCTTCCATGTATGACGGAGCAAGTGCTTTGGCGGAAGCGGCTATTATGGCTTGCGAGCAGACAAGAAGAAAAGAATTTGTTATTTCCGATGCTATACATCCCGAATACAGGGATACGGTAAAGACTTATACAGGCACTCTTAATTTTAAGGGTATCCCCGTAGGTTATCAGGACGGGGTAACGGATTTGGAAGCCGCTAAGACCGCCGTTACAGATAAAACAGCTGCCCTTGTTGTGCAGTACCCAAATTTTTTCGGTAATGTAGAGGATTTAAAGGCTTTGGCTGAAGCAGCCCATGAAAAGGGTGCACTGCTGGTTGTAGCCGTGGCCGATCCGGTATCTTTGGGGGTTTTAGAGGCCCCGGGCAATTTGGGTGCGGATATTGTTGTTGGGGAGGGGCAAAGCTTTGGTAACCCCATGAGCTTTGGAGGACCCCATGTAGGCTTTTTTGCTTCTAAAGAAAAGTATGTCAGAAGGATGCCGGGGCGTATTGTTGGTGCAACATTGGATACTAGAGGGCAGAGGGCCTTTGTGTTAACTTTACAGGCTCGTGAGCAACATATCAGAAGAGAAAAGGCTACCTCCAATATTTGCTCCAACCAGGCACTTAATGCTTTGGCTGTCAATATGGCTTTATCTGCCTTAGGCAAATGCGGGCTACAGCAAATGTCCGGTCAATGCTTACAAAAAGCACATTATGCTTATGATAAGTTAACTGCAATTCCCGGAGTTGAGGCCGCTTTCCCGAATAAACCCTTCTTTAAAGAGTTTGTGATTAAGCTTCCCAAGGATCCGGAAGAGGTTAACAGGGCTCTTTTGCAAGACAAGCTAATCGGCGGTCTGCCTCTAAAAAGATTTTATCCTGAATTGGGTAATGCTGTTTTGATTTGCGTCACGGAGTTAAGAACAAAAGAAGAAATTGATCTATTAGCGGATAGATTGGGGGGGCTGATATAAATGCCAGAGAAACTCATTTTTGAAAAAAGCGTTCCTGGTAGATGTGGGGTGGCCTTTCCGGCTTTAGATGTTCCCGAGAAAAAGGCATCTGATCTAATTCCGCAAGGCTTTTTAAGAAAAGAAGCAGCTGAGTTGGCTGAAGTAAGTGAAAATGAAGTAGTACGTCATTTTACACGGCTATCGGAAATGAACTTTGGTGTGGATACGGGTTTTTATCCGCTGGGTTCCTGCACCATGAAATATAATCCCAAAATTAATGAGGAATTGGTTCGTCTTCCCGGTTTTGCTCAACTTCACCCCTATCAGCCTGAGGAAATGGTACAAGGTGCCTTGCAGTTAATGTATGATTCCATCGTGGATCTTTCCCAAGTGGCGGGAATGGATTTTGGTACAGTTCAACCTTCCGCCGGTGCCCATGGTGAGTTAACAGGGATGATGATTATCAAGGCTTATCACCAAAATAGAGGGGATACAAAAAGAACCAAGGTAATCGTGCCGGATTCTGCTCATGGAACTAACCCTGCTACAGCGGCTCTTTGTGGTTTTAAAATAATTGAAATCAAATCCCTTCCCAGCGGAGAAGTTGATGTGGAAGCATTAAAGAGAGTTGTGGATGATGAAACTGCAGGTTTGATGTTAACCAACCCCAGTACTACGGGTATTTTTGAAACTCAAATACAAGAGGTTGAAAAGATTGTTCATGATGCCGGCGGTTTAATCTATTATGACGGGGCTAATATGAATGCCATTATGGGTTATGTGCGTCCGGGCGATATGGGTTTTGACGTAATTCACTTTAACCTCCATAAAACCTTTTCCACTCCTCATGGCGGGGGAGGCCCGGGAGCGGGTTATGTAGGGGTCAAGGATTTCTTAAAACCCTTCTTGCCAAAACCGGTGGTGTCCTTTGATGAGGCAAACAGCCGTTACTTTTTAGATCAGGATCGACCTTTATCCATTGGTAAGGTAAAAGGTTTTTACGGTAACTTTGGAGTAGTGGTAAAAACCTACGCCTATCTAAAAGGCTTGGGCGGAGCAGGGCTTAAAAATGCCAGCGGCAATGCGGTTCTAAATGCTAATTACCTGATGAATCGGGTAAAAGACTATTACCATGTAGCCTTTGATCGCACCTGTATGCATGAGTTTATCATCACTCCCAAAAAGATCAAAGACACGGGTGTACGAACCTTGGATATTGCTAAAAGATTGCTGGATTATGGTTATCATCCTCCCACAGTTTACTTTCCTTTAATTGTGGAAGAAGCCATGATGATCGAGCCGACAGAAACAGAAACCAAGGAGACTCTGGATGGCTTTGCAGATGCTTTAATCAGCATAGCAAAAGAGGCCAGGGAAAATTCCGAGCTGGTATTAGATGCACCCAAGGATACCATTGTAGGTCGTTTGGATGAGGTATTAGCTGCAAGGCAGCCAAACCTTCGTTATAAAAAAGAAGTTTAAAAAAAGCCCCTAGGGGCTTTTTTTAATATGCAAGCGGTCTGGTTTTATTCCTCTCCCAGAGGGTGTCTGGGGTTTTCAGAAACAATCATAATAGCTTTGGTCAAAGCACTGTAAACATCAGTTCGATGTTGGGTTTCCAAGATGTTGATTTTGGTGTAGATCTCCCCTATTGCTCTGGCGACATAGGTTGGCTTCAGTTGGTTTAAGGCAATAGCAACTATATCATGTTGGCAACAGGCACAGTGGCACATATCCGGATATTTTTCTAATACATTGGGTAAAAAGCTCCAAACGATATCTTCCATGTAGTTCTTTACAAAGCATTTTGCTTGAGACAAAATCATAACCCCCTTCGTTAATGACTAGCAAGATTTACTTCTTTATTTTTTCAAAAAGTCCTGCATAGGTTAGGGTTCTATTTACCTTTTTAGGGTAAAGTGCTAGAATTGAGTGAAAGTATAAATCAAAGGGGTTTTCTTTTTGACTAAGTTAAGGTTGCCTGCTCTTGGTAAAATAAATCTTTCTTTAGATATTATGGGTCTAAGGGAAGACGGTTACCATGAATTATCCTCTGTTATGCAATCAATAGAATTGGCTGATTGGCTTACTGTAGAAGCCAATAACTCAGGAGAGATTAAGCTTACATGCACCTCACCTGCTTTATCCTTAGGCGATGATAACTTAATCATTAAAGCGGCCAAGCTGTTGCAAAAACATTTTTGCCCGGAGAAGGGTGCTGAGATTTATTTAGAAAAACATTTGCCCATTGGTGCAGGCCTTGGGGGAGGTTCCAGTGATGGGGCAGCCACAATGAAGGCTCTTAACTACTTGTGGAATTTAAATTTAACTACTTCCGACTTGGTAGCATTAGGTGCTCAACTGGGTGCGGATATACCTTTTACCTTGATAGGCGGAACTGCTTGGGCCGAGGGAATAGGTGAGAGGCTGACTATTTTGCCCCCGGCACCAAGACTGTTATTAGTTTTAGTTAAACCAGCCGCCAGCCTTGGGGCGGGTGAAGTTTATCATTATTGGGATCAAAATTTTGGGATTTCAAATTGTTCTACCCCTCAGGTGTTAGCTGCTTTGGAGAAGGGTGAACAAAAGCAGTTGGTCTTATCCATGGGTAATGACTTGGAAAAAGCGGTTTTGGAGCTAACTCCTGAGGTGCAAAAAATTATTGAGCAGATGTATGCTTTGGGGGTAGTGAAAGCCTTGGTCAGCGGTAGTGGCCCAATTGTGATTGGAGTAGTCAAGGATGAGCATCAAGGCATTATTATAAAGGATCATTTTCTTAGATATTATGATGAGGTATTTTTTACAGGCACCATTTAAAGGAATGGAGGGATGGCTGAATTGGGCAGGAAGTTGTTTCCGGTGGATTTGGAGAGTTATAAGCCTTTAAGGGAGTTAGTTTTTGAAACCATGAGAGAGGCAATCATTAAAGGTAGTCTAGCCCCTGGTGAGAGACTGATGGAGGTGCAGTTGGCGGAGGAATTAGGAGTTTCCAGAACCCCTGTAAGAGAGGCTATGCGAAAGCTGGAGTTAGAGGGTTTGGTAGCAATGATTCCCCGCAAGGGAGCCTATGTGGCTGATTATTCCATTAAGGATATTACTGAGGTTTTTGAGATCAGGGCTGCTTTGGAATCCTTTGCGGCCGGGTTGGCTTGTGAAAGAGCAACTGAGCAGGAATTGGACGAGCTTAGTGCTTTAGCCGATCGGGTTTGGGAAATGGCAAAAAATAATGATCTCAAAAATATTATACAGGTTGATACGGATTTTCACGAAAGAATTTACCAGTCCAGCCATAATAGTCGTTTAATACAAATGCTTTCTAATTTAAGGGAACAAATTCATCGTTTTCGTTCTACCTCCTTGGCGTCTCCGGGTAGACTGCAAGACACATTGCAAGAGCACAAAGCCCTGGTGGAAGCTATTGTAGAAAGGAACATGCCACTGGCCCAAAAATTAGCACTAGAACATGTGGAGAACGCAGAAGATATTTTTCTTGAGTCTATAATCAAAGCCCAAAAGGCAAAGAAAATTTAGCAAATCAGCAAGTAATTGCAAAATTGAGGGGTGTATAAAATGTCTTTAGATGCAATAGTTTTGGCAGGTACTTCTAAACGGGGTGAGCTTTTGGAATATTGTCAGGTTAGTAACGAGGCTTTAATTCCCATAGGACAGAAGATGATGATTGAGTATGTGGTTGATGCCCTTAAAAAAGTTGCTTCTATTAATAAGATTGCTATTGCAGGTCCTCAAAAAGAATTGGAGGCCATCTACCAAGGTGACTCCCGGGTGGTTTTAACCGAACAGGGGGATTCCCAGGTGGAAACTCTATTAAGGGGTCTTGAGCTTTTAAAGCCGGATCCGGAACAAAATATTATTGTATCCGCAGGCGATATTCCTTTTTTAAATCATGAATCAATTGAAGATTTTTTAGAAAAGTGCTCCCAGAAACCGGGGGATTTGTATTATCCCATTGTTCCCAAAAAAGCCAATGAAGAGAGATTTCCAGGGGTAAAAAGGACTTATATTCATTTTAAAGAGGGTGTTTTTACCGGGGGCAATATATTCTTATTAAAGGCAGGTATTATTGAGCCCTGTTCGGTGGTAGCCAGTAGGTTAATCAGCTTAAGAAAAAGTCCCTTTGCTTTAAGCAAACAAATTGGTTGGAGTTTTATTTTGAGATTTTTACTTCGCCTTCTTTCTATTGAAGAAACAGAAAAGAGATTTTCTGAACTGCTGGGGATAAAAGGAAGGGCAATAATTTCTCCTTATCCTGAAATAGGGGTGGATGTAGATAAATTGAGCGATTTGGAATTAGCAAGAAAGGTGTTGATAAATTAGGTCTTTTGGTGGCCTAATTTATTTTATATCCGGATAAATAATAACTATTTGGGCCGTAATACGAGGGCCAAAATGAATAAAAAATGAAAAAAATGTTAAAATTATAAGAGAGTGGCAGGAATTTCATGGTAGAAGTAGAATTAACATTAGTGATCAGGATTTTACTCGTGACAGAAGGGTGGTGAGTTAGTGAACATTACCGATGTGCAAGTAAGGAAGATCAATTTGGAAGGTAAAATGAAGGCAATAGTTTCCGTTACTTTCGATGATGCCTTTGTGGTTCATGACGTGAAGGTTGTGGAAGGGCAGAATGGTCTTTTCGTGGCTATGCCTAGCAGAAGAACCCCCGATGGGGAGTTTAGAGATATTGCCCATCCGATTTCTCAGGCTGCCCGAAGTATTATTCAAGAGGCAGTGTTAAGTGCTTATATGGCACATAAAGAGGCTATTTAAACTTTGGGAGCGTAAGCTCCTTTTTTGTTTTGCACTTACCCCTTCTTGCTAAATAAAAGAGAAAAGTGTAAGCTATAATGGGGTCAGGAAACGAAGGGTGGGCTTTGGAATGACAAAAACAGCGGCGATTATTTTAGCGGCTGGAAAAGGGACTAGGATGATTTCAGCTAAACCAAAGGTACTCCATCAACTGGGTGGAAAATATCTCATTCAACATGTTATTGATGAAGCTAAAAAAGCAGGAATTGAACAATTGATTTTAGTTATAGGGCACGGGGGAGAGGAAGTTAAGACTGTCCTTGGAGATGGATTTACCTATGCCTGGCAAAGGGAACAACTTGGAACCGGCCATGCGGTGATGCAAGGTATTGCTTATTTGGATCAAGATGTGGAACAGGTAGTGGTTCTATCAGGGGATGTACCTTTTTTAAGAGGGGAAACGATCGTGGGGCTTTTAAACAGCTTTCGTGAGGAACAAGCAAAAGCTATTGTTTTAACTGCTAAATACAGCAACCCAAAGGGCTATGGAAGAATTGTCAGGGATTCGGTAGGAAGGATACAAAAAATTGTTGAGGATTCAGATGCAAGCTTAAAGGAATTAGCTATTAATGAGATCAACAGTGGTACATATTGTTTCGAAAAAGCCGAGCTGCTGGCGGCATTAAAAAACCTAAAACCTAATAATGCACAGGGGGAATATTATCTTACGGATGTGATTCAGAAGCTCAGGGAAAAGGACCTGCCCATAAGTGGATTTTTGGCTGCTGATGCGATGGAAACCAAGGGAATTAATGATAGAGTTCAATTAGCAGAAATGGAGGCTCATTACCGCCGGGAGATAAACCGCCGGTTGATGCTGGCAGGGGTTACCATGGTTGATCCGGAAACAGTTTATATTGATGCCGGGGTAATTATAGGGCAAGATACCCTTATCCATCCTTTTACCAACATTCAAGGTAGTACCAGTATAGGGGAAGGTTGTATTTTGGGTCCCAATGTCACTATAATTGACAGCGAAATAGGTAATAGAGTGACAGCCAGGCAGGCCGTAGCAGAGCAAGCGAAAATAGCTGATGAATGTAAGCTAGGGCCGTTTACTTATCTGCGTCCGGGTACTGTGCTGGAAAAAGGGGTAAAAATCGGCGACTTTGTAGAAATTAAAAATACCGTTGTTGGAGAGGGTAGTAAGGTCCCTCATTTAACCTACTTGGGGGATGCTATTTTAGGCAAATCCGTTAATGTTGGGGCGGGCACTATTACTTGTAATTATGATGGAAAGAATAAATATCAAACTGTGATTGAAGATGAAGCTTTTATTGGAAGTAATAGCAATTTAGTTGCACCACTCAAAATTGGTATGAAGGCTTACGTGGCTGCAGGTTCAACTTTAACTAAAAATGTACCGCCGGGATCCTTAGCTGTCGCAAGAGAAAAACAAAGAATAATTGCAGATTGGGAAGAAAAAAAGATAAAAAAAGAGGATTAAACTCAAAGAGCTAGTAATATAAGAGGAGTAATGTACAAGGGCGGTGGATAATTATGTCAGCAAGTAAACACAAATTTAAAATATTTTCCGGTAACGCCAATCCGGCTTTGGCCCAGGAAATTTGTGATTATGTGGGGGTACCCTTGGGGAATGCTAAGGTAAGCAGATTTAGCGATGGAGAAATAGGTATTAATATTGAAGAAAGTGTTAGGGGACAAGATGTTTATGTAGTGCAGCCTACTTGTTATCCGGTAAACGAGAATTTGATGGAGCTTTTGATTTTAATTGATGGTTTGCGCCGGGCCTCTGCCAGGCGGATTACCGCAGTGGTGCCTTACTATGGTTATGCCAGGCAGGAACGGAAAAGCCGTGCAAGGGACCCCATTACAGCTAAATTGGTGGCTAATTTAATTGTGGAAGCCGGTGCCAGAAGGGTATTGGCTATGGATCTCCACGCCAATGCGATTCAAGGATTTTTTGATATACCGGTAGATCATTTACCTGCTGCCCCAATACTCAGTCAGTACTTTTTAAATAAAAATATCTCCGATCTGGTAGTAGTTTCCCCCGATGCGGGGGGAGTCAGCAGATCCCGTAATTTTGCCTATCGTCTAAAGGCAGAGATAGCAATCATAGATAAAAGAAGACCCGCTCCGAATGTGTCGGAAGTAATGAATATTATAGGCCATGTAAGGGATAAAACTGCAATTTTGATTGATGATATTATTGATACCGGCGGCACCATTACTCAAGGTGCTCAGGCCTTAATGGACTGGGGAGCCAAAGAGGTTTACGCCTGCTGCACTCACCCTGTTCTTTCCGGTCCGGCTATGGAACGTCTGAACGAATCGGTTATCAAGGAAATAGTAACTACCAATACCATTCCTTTACCCAAGGAAAAATTGTCTTCAAAAATCAAGGTTTTGTCGGTGGCACCTTTATTGGGGGAAACTATTATCCGCATTACCGACGATCTGTCTGTCAGTACTCTCTTTGACAATCCATCATAGTAATGATTAATTGTTCGGATACTGTAGAAACAAAGGAATAAAACGTGCACTATTGGCGGGTTAAAAGCCTGTTGTTCAAGTGATTTACATTAAAAGCAGGATTAATATGCTTCTAATTAGAACATACTTAAATAGCATTTTCAGGTTTTAATTTGAAAAGAAGGTTGAGGAGGAAAAGTGAATGGAAATAACTAAAGTTTCAGCAGAAAAAAGGCAACAATTAGGCAAAGGGGAAGTAAAACGTCTTCGCAAAGAGGGCTTCGTGCCAGGTATTCTTTATGGAAATAATGTGGCCAATTTAAATCTAACCTTTTCCGAGAAGGAACTGAGAAAAATAGCCTTGGGTTCGGGCCAAATTATTAAAGTAGCAGTAGTCGGTGAAGGGGAACATAATGTGTTGATCCGGGATTATCAAAAGCACCCTATTACCAAGGAAGTAATCCATTTGGATTTATTTGAGGTCTCCATGACCGAAAAACTAACAACGGTAACAGCAATAGTAATTAGCGGAGAAGCTAAAGGAGTCGGCCAGGGGGGCATTTTACAATTGGGTGCCCGTGAAGTTGATATTGAATGTTTGCCTGTGGATATTCCTGAAAGCATCGTTGTAGATATCAGTGGTTTAGATCTTGGAGAAACAGTTAAAGTGGGGGACTTGGCCGTTCCCTCCGGAGTAACTATTTTAAGCGATCCTGAACAAATTATTGTAAGTATAGTCGCACCCCAGTATGAAGAAGAAACGGAAGAAGCCGAGGAAGAGGCTGTAGAAATCATTGCTCAGCCAGAAGAGGAATAGAAGCCGTAATTAACACAATAAAATAAGCGGGATAATTTAAAAAGGACGGGTGAATTTCTTTACCGTCCTTTTTGCAATTGCAGGTTTATTTAAAAATCAAATAGACGGCTAAAGCTGTAAGAACCATGATACTTTCCAAAAATATCAGCTTCTTCAATACCTTATTGAATTCCGCTTTAAAATAATCAATTGTTAAGGTCAGGCAAAGGTGCATAGGGCTTAACATGGTGCCCGCCGTCCCTGAGATGAAAACGAAGACCGCCGTAGGTAAATTAACATTTCCGCCAACTGCCGCAACCACCAAAGGAAAGGCTATTCCTACATAAAAGCCCGTTTGCCCCGTTAAATAAGCTATTAAAAAGCTAAGTAGACCTACTACTGCTATTTCGGGAATTGGCAAGCTTCCCAAGAACTCCGGCAGGGCAGCTAAAGATCCTGTTGCGGTCATGGTTTCTTTGAAAAACATAATGCCCCATATAATTGCTATAGTTTTAGGTACGATTGCTTTACGAGCTAAAGCAAGAAATTCCAAAGGTGTGTAGCGGTGTTTAATTGCCAACCCAAGCAGTACAATGGTAACTGCCAATGCCGGTCCTACTGAAGCTAAAACCAGGCCAACAACCAGAAAAACCGGTAGCGTACTGGAAATGGCATCCTTAAGCAACT
>CAZCQT010000028.1:575-11621 GCA_964500905.1 uncultured Moorellales bacterium | reverse complement strand
GGAGTCACTATTCGTGCTAACCACCGGACTAAACCAGCCATTTCTGCTATTTTTAATAAACCCAACCATAGCGACATCAAGCCTATTAGTTCCAAAGCGAGAAATACCGCTCTTTCCGCAGATGATAAAGCAGCAGTTGTAACAATTTCTATATTGCCATTTAAGCCGGCAACTATTATTCCTGATACTAATAACAGAAGCCAGATAAGGTTTACCATAAAATCACCCCACTTATTACCAGTTTTATGAAATTCTTATACAATCTAGAACTGGGGTGATCAAAACCCTTGTTTTTAAATTAAAAACCCTCTAACAGCTTTAAAACCCGTATTTCATGGTTTCATGATTGCTGTTGGAGGGTTTGACAGTAATTTTTATTAATGGTGTTCCTGAATTGAATCCTTTTGCTGATTACCTTCCTCTTTACAGATTAAAGTCTCTTGAATATAAGATAAAATTTTAGGAGTTAAATCAATTATTCGATCAATTGCTGTATTTCCGTCAACAGGTAGAAGCCGAATCTCACCATTACCTACCACCAAAAATCCTATGGGCTGGACTGAAACACCGGCACCGCTACCCCCGCCAAAGGGTAACCTGTTTTCTTTTTGAGAGTTGTCTTGATTTTTCTGTTTTTCCATTGCAGTGTATTCACCGCCACCTGCAGCAAAACCGCAAAGAACCTTGGTGACAGGAATTATTACGCTACCATCTTGAGTTTCAACGGGTTCGCCTACAATTGTATTAACATCAATCATTTCTTTGATACTTTCCATTGCTGTACGCATCAAAGCTTCAATGGGATGGTTAACCAAAATTTCACCTTCTCATTAGTTTACAAAATGCATGCCAACTGATTCGGCTGGCTGCAATTATAATATGACCAACACCTAGGCTAAATATACAATGAAACTTTAAGTCTAAAATTTGTCTTCCAAAGTAAGGAATTATATTAAATTGAGGCTGGAAATTATTAAAGCCGATGCTGGTTATTAACTTACGATGAATTAAGTATTTTAAATACCATAGGGCTCCGACAAAAAATCCCGTTATATTTGGATCTGTGGCCCCAATATCCGTAACCCACACCAACTTTTTTATTTTAGTTATTTTTATCAGCTCTTTTATTTCTTTGGAATAATCGGTTAATGATCCCATAATTAACTGTGTTACTTTGAAAGAATAAGCAGGTCTGAGTGACAATTCCAATAAAAAATTTTTTTTCATCACTGATGTGTTAGAATGCTTGAAAAGCAAATAATTGCATATTGTAAGTTTAAACAAAAATTGAATATAACTACCCTTTTTTTCAAGAAAAATCTCAATTTCAGTTTTTAAATATTTAATTAACAAGATTAAAATCACTGTAAATATTAGTACTGCTGAAAGGATCCACATAAAAACCATTACTTTCTTTTACTGTACTTCTTCCCTTTAGTTTGCTCTTTTGTCAATTTTAGATACTAAAAAAAAAATTAAAAAGAAGCCAAATTTTGGCTTCTAAAATTAGTTTGTATTATTGTTTATCCAAAGAGGGTAAATCCTTAAGACTATTCAAACCTAAATAAATCAAAAATTCGGATGTAGTGCCATATAAAATAGGTCTCCCCGGCCCATCTTTTCTTCCAACCTCTTTTATTAAATTTCTTTCAATTAATGTTGAAAGCAAATGTTCTACCCTTACACCTCTGATTGCTTCGATTTCTGTTCTTGTAATTGGTTGTCTATATGCAATAATAGCCAAGGTCTCTAAAGCAGGTTTTGAAAGAGGGTTGTTTCTGGGACGGCAAATCTTCTCTAAATAAGGAGCGTATTGTGGCTTTGTACCCATTTGATAACCTTCTGCCAGAATAGTTATCTGTAAGCCTCTTTCGCTGTTATTATATTCATCCATCAATTGTAAGATCAATTCATTGGCCTCTTTTGTGTTCAATTCCAGCACAGAAGCAATTTCATTTAAAGAAAGGGGCATATTGGTAGCAAAAAGCAAGCACTCTAGAATTGCCTTAAGTTTTTCAGCAAATAGCATTAATTTCTCACCTTTTTAAGTTGTATTATTTGCCCATATAATCCTTATTGGGCCAAAGGGTTTTTCTTGATACACTTCAATTTTTTTTAATCGAACCAATTCTAAAAGAGCAAGAAATGTTATTATAATAGACGTGGCTGTTAGGTCTTGCGGTAACAATTCAAAAAAAAACATACCTTCACCTTTAGTGGATAATAATTCGCTGATAACCTCCATTTGTGTTGCAACCGTATATTCCTCTGCATATAATTCATGAATGGGTTCGGCTTGAGCGAATGTTTCTATTACTTCTTTATAAATAGCAGTTAATTTAATTGCTGCAATGTCCTGCAAAGGGTTTATGAGATCTATTTCCTTAAGGAAATTTCCAATGTTAAAGGGGTGCTCGTAAACACTTCTCTGCTGCATTTCTTTTATTTGCAATTCTTCAATTACCATTTTAAATTTCTGATACTCTAAAAGACGAATTACCAATTCCTCTCTTGGATCTTCAACCTCTTCTTCCACCGTTTGAACCGGTGGTTTGGGTAAAAGCATCTTTGCTTTTATGGATAACAAAGTGGCTCCCATTACTAAAAAATCACCTGCGATAGCCAAGTCAAGCTGTTCCATTGCCCACAAGTAATTCAAATACTGATCAGTAATTTGTGCAATAGGGATATCATAAATATCCAATTCTTGCTTTTCAATTAAATGTAATAATAAATCGAAGGGGCCCTCAAAGCTGTCCAGTCTGATTTGATACTCCAAAACATTCTACCGCCTTTATGTTAATAATATTTTGTACCACATAGTACAACAACAGAGGTTCGGTAGCTATTTTAATAGCCTATGTTAAGGATTTTTCTGACCTCATTCATTGTTTCTTCAGCCTTGCTTGCAGCCCTTAACTGCCCTTCTTTCAATAACTCTTTAACCCAACCCGGTCTTTTTTCAAATGATGCTCTTTTTTCTCGTATGGGCTCTAGGATCTCTTCTAACTTTGTAACCAATTTCTTTTTACAAGCAACACAACCAATTTGCCCTTGTCTGCAACTATATGCGATTTCTTCTACATCCCCGGGCGAATAAAATTTATGGTAATTGTAAACTACGCATATTTCCGGATGTCCGGGATCATCCTTTCTAATTCTAGCGGGATCCGTAATCATTTGTCTAACCTTAAGCTCTACCTCTTTGCTATTTGCACTAATAGCTATTTCATTACCGTAACTTTTAGACATTTTTCTGCCGTCAGTCCCCGGTAATACCTCCATTTTTGCAAGTTCAGCTTTCGGTTCGGGAAAAAAGTCTGTTTGATAAAGAAAGTTAAATCTCCTGGCAATTTCTCTGCATAATTCCAAGTGAGGCAGTTGATCTGCCCCCACAGGAACAACATTTGCTCTATAAACCAGGATATCGGCTGCCTGTAAAAGTGGATAACCTAAAAAACCATAAGTGGCGACATCCTTGCCCTGATTTTTAAGCTGCTGTATTTGGTCCTTAAATGTAGGTACCCTTTCTAGCCATGGTAATGGTGTAATCATTGAAAATAATAAGTGCAATTCGCCATGTTGTTTAACTTGAGACTGAATAAAAACAGGGCTTTTTTCTGCATCCAAACCTGTGCTTAACCAATCTAAGGCCATTTCCATTACATGGTCGGGTAATTCAGAGGTATTGTCAAAGGCGGTAGTTAAAGCGTGTAAATCAACAATACCAAAATAGCATTCATAATCCTGTTGCAATCGTACCCAGTTTTCTAAAACACTTAAATGACCGATATGTAACTTTCCTGTGGGTCGCATACCACTGAATATTCTACCTTTACTCATTTGGCTCTTCCTTTCTTGTCAAATATTTTATAAGCCAACCAGAAAAGCAATAATTGTTAAAACAAAATAGACTCCCGGCATAAGTATTTTTCCCAGAAGGCCCGTTACCAATAATAACAGCAATAGAATAGTTCCGTAACTTTCCAACTGCATAAAAAAGCCGGTAAACCTACTTGGCAAAATATTTGCCAGTATTTTGGAGCCATCCAAGGGTGGAACGGGAATCAAATTAAAGACTGCTAAAGCTATATTAATCCAAAGTAATTCTTGTAAGAAACTTTGTAAATACAAGTTAATGCCCCAAGTTACTTTTAATGCAACTGCGGCAAGATATGCTAATACTAAGTTCATTAGTGGTCCCGCTAAGCCAACTAACAGCATCCCCCTACGACGGTCCCCCTTAAAATAATAGGGGTTAACCGGAACGGGTTTAGCCCAGCCAAAACGAGCTACAAGTAGCATTAAGGTTCCTATTGGATCTAGGTGGGCTAGTGGATTTAGTGTCAGTCTGCCGTACTGTGCAGGAGTTGGATCTCCCAGTATCGCGGCGACTTTGCCATGGGCATATTCATGAAAGGTGATAGCTATCAGAATAGCTGGAATCAAAGTTATAAGTCCTTGCAAATTAAAACCCGGCAATAATATTTCCTCCTATCGAATAAAAAACATAAATAATCTACAAATTCTATTGATTATAACATGAATTTAAGTTGTTCATCAAGCATTTGCCATGCCCAATAGTTTTATCTGAATCTTAAGTAAAAATTTAGTCCAGACTATTTAAAAAAGGATAATAGGAGCAACTCTTTTGGCTAGGATTAATTTTGAAATCTAGTTGGGATAAGATGGTTCTGTATTATCTGTTCGTAAGATTCCCTTTTAATAATCAAATCTGCCTTGCCGTTTTGAACAAGTATTACAGCAGGCCGTGGAAGAGAATTATAATTACTTGACATAGAATAACTATAGGCTCCTGTTGAAAATAAAGCTAAAATATCGTTTTCTTCTGCTTTTTGAAGCATTAAATCCCAAATTAAAATATCACCACTTTCGCAGCATTTACCTGCAATAGAAACTAAGTCATCTCTTTTATACCTCATTTTATTAGCAATGGTTGCCTCGTATTTAGCCTGATACAAGCTAGGCCTAATATTGTCCGACATACCTCCATCAATAGCAATATATTTTCTGACTCCCAGAATTTCTTTCATAGATCCTACGGTATATAAGGTAGTTCCTGCATTGCCCACAATATAACGGCCCGGTTCCATGATTAATTTCGGTAGCGGATAGTTTTTATTTTTTGAAAACTCTATTAACATTGAGGTAACCTTTTCCAATAAATCTTCAGCCGTAAATGGTTTGTCTGCCTCAGTATAATAAATTCCCATACCCCCGCCTAAATTTAGCTCCTGACAAACTGTGCTTGTTTTCTTTTTAATATCTTCCATAAAATCCAGCATAATTTTGGTTGTTTTTAAATAGAAGGCTACATCAAATATTTGAGAACCAATATGACAGTGGATTCCTTTGAAATCCAAATGTGGATAATTTATTAAACTTTCAATAGTTTTTATAGCCTGACCGTTAGGGAGGACAAATCCAAATTTAGAATCAATTTGACCGGTTTGTATATATTTATGAGTAATTGCTTCAATACCCGGCGAAATACGCAACAATATTTTAGGTTTCAATCCTTTTTTAGAAGCTAGCTTGTTTAGTAAATAAAGCTCATGCCCATTATCAACTACAAAGCGTCCAACTTGGTTATCCAAAGCCATTTCAAGTTCCGGGATGCTTTTGTTGTTTCCATGAAAAAATATTTTTTCACTTGGAAAACCGCTTGACAAAGCCACAAATAATTCTCCGCCTGAAACAATATCGATTCCAAAACCCTCTTGCTCGATAACCTTATAGATGGAAGGAGTGCTGAAGGCTTTGCTTGCATATAATAATTGCGAATTTTTATATTTTGCTGTCAGGGTTTTGCTAAATGTATTACAATTATTCCTAATTAAAGTTTCATCTAAAACTATTAATGGGGTTCCAAATTTTGTTATTAAATCAATAGTATCAATTCCCCCAATTTCTAAATTTCCTTTACTGTTAACTTTAGCCGTCCCATGTAACTTCACCATATACCCCTTCCCTTCAAAATTATTAAAAAGGACTAGGTGCCCCAATCAATAATTTGTTATAAAGCAAATTTCAAACAAATTGCAAGTATTCTTCGTGAAATTAGCTTAGCATATAGCAAAATCCTTGTCAAAATATGATATTATGCTCCAGTTTCTATAGTTTTTTTTGGTACCTTTGCAGACCATTTTCCACATCTGTCTCCCCAACGGGCGATAATATTTTGGTCCTCTACAATTTGTATTATTTCGCAATTGTTTGGGCAATCCTGGCATTCAAAACCTGTTTGATAGAAATGTTTATTGATTCCATCAAAGCCTTTGAAAGCGGTGGTTTTTCCCTTCGCGGTCTCTTCCTTGGCTAAAATGGCCATGCCGATTGCACCCATAACATCATAATATTTTGGTACAATTATTTCAGTTTTTAACGCCTTTTTAAAGGCTTCTTTTATGCTGGAATTTGCTGCAACTCCTCCTTGAAAGACTATGGGAGCCAAAATTTCTTTCCCTCGTCCTAAATTGCTTAAAAAATTTCGTACTAAGGCTTCAGCTAAGCCCGCGATAATTTCTTCCAAACTATAGCCGGCTTGTTGTTTATGAATCATATCAGATTCAGCAAAGACGGTACAACGACCGGCTATTCTAACTGAGCTTTTAGCTTTAAGTGCCAATGCACCAAACTCTTCAATGGGCAAACCCAAGCGATCGGCTTGTTGGTCCAAAAAAGAACCGGTCCCGGCAGCACAAACGGTATTCATGGAAAAGTCTACTACAACTCCGTCTCGTAAAATAATTAATTTTGAATCCTGTCCACCGATTTCAATCACTGTACGAACCCCTTTGATTAAACTGGACGCGGCAACGGCATGGGCCGTGATCTCGTTTTTTACTACATCTGCACCAATCAAAATGGAAGCTAGTTGTCTTGCACTGCCGGTTGTGCCGGCACCGTGAATGTAAACATCTTTTTGCCATCTTTGGTATAACTTTTTTAGGCCGGCCTGAATAGCCAGTATTGGTTGACCTTTAGTTCTTAAATATATTTTGTCTTTCAAGTTTCCCAGCTCATCTATCAAAACCAGATTAGTACTTACGGATCCTACATCTAATCCCAAATATGTTTTAATCATTTTTTCCACTCATTCTCCTTTTTTGCTTAATCATATCAACAAAGGCTTCCAACCTGGTAACCAAACCGGCCTCTCCTGTTTGTTCATCCACATATAAAGTCAGAATGGGTACCTGATACTCTTTTGAAACCTTGGGCAAGATTGAATGTGCCACAATTTCCGGCATGCAAGTTAAAGGTGCGATTTGAATTATTCCATCTACCCCCGCTAAAGCAAACTGTACGGCACTTCCAACTGTTTCTCGCCCATGACCGCCGACAAAGGAATTCAGAAAAGGTTTTGCCAAACCGGCTGTTCTTTTGGTTCCCTCAATTCTTAATAAACCACCTAACAGATGTTCATTTACCCAACTGCTTAGATACAGGCAACGTATAATTTGAACGCCTAAGTAATTCAAATGACGTTCTATATTTTGGTTAGCAAAAGGCTCCAGAACAGTATAGATTTCCCCAATAAAAGCAATTTTTATTAGTGATTCAGATGTTGATTTTCGAACTGCTTCCGTCATCTTTTTAAGATAATCATTTTCGACTTCTTTTATTGAATGCGGAAGGCCCGCCAGCTTCAATTCATTTTTTGCGGAATATAATAATAAATCCATAGACCCCTTATTAAGTTCTAGAGGACGTAAAACCAAAGCTTTTGCCTCAAGCAAATCTAAAACCCTTGTCTTGAGCCAAGCCAGATAAATAGCTTCTAAAGTTTTTTTCCACGATACCTTTCGCAACCTTTGAATTTTAGCCCAAAAATCTTTCGGGTGGGAAGACGGGGGCTCAAGTATAATAATTTCCATGTCAACACCAATGTTTTTTAGAATTTCCTGTTGTACATAACCGTAATATCCAATTCTACATGGTCCAATTCCCCCTATCATTAAAGCTGTGTTTGCTCCTAATTCGTAAGCTTCAATTAAATTTCCAATGTTTATTTTTAAAGGTAAACAAGCGAATTCAGGAGAATATTGGCTTCCCAAGGATAATGTTTTTTTAGTGCAAGGTGGGGGTAAAATTACTTTCTGTCCAATACCTTCCAGCAGTGTTTGAGCTGTCATTGTAATAGGTCCCATATATGGAACTGTAATTATCAAACAGTTTCCCTCCTTGCAATTAGATCAATAAAAGCCTCTAACCTCGTTTGTAAGCCCGCTTCACCTGTGTGTTCATCTATAGTTATATTTAAAAAAGGTTTTCGGCCATCCCTTCTAAAATTTTTTTCTACTAATTCTGCTAACATGGAATCAGGGCCGCAGCCAAATGAGCTTAAATAAATCAATCCGGCAATATTTCTGTTTTCCTTTACATATAAGGAACATCCTAAGGATTTCTTTCCCAATGTCCAATACATTTTTTTAGCTTGCGATTTATTGAGTGTTTCTATAATCTTTCTGTCTATCATTTCAGGGGTAACAACCTTAACCTGCATATCTTCAAGCCTTTTGATTATATTTTGGCTGGCATAAGTGTCATAAATATTATACCCATGGCCAACTAAACCTATCTTCATCATTTCTTTTTTCGGTAAGCTGTTTTTTTTACAGCCATCTAACAACTCTATAGGTGTTAACCCCTTTTGCAATTCATTCTCATAGTTGTTTTGAGCAACTAATGCAAGTTTGATCGCCTTGTTAACTTTTAGGGAATCAACATCTAGTTTTTTCCCCAACGATTTTAAGCTGTTAACCAGTCTTTTCTCACTACTTCTAAGGTCAAATTTTTCTTCAATTACTTGCGGCAGGTGGTGAAAATTAGCCTTTATCATGTCTGGGAGCCCCATAAATTTTGGACAAATATAATTGTCTTTTTCTATGCTGATTAGTCTTGGTAAGAATAGGTAATCTACTTCTGTTATTAGACTTGCCACGTGGCCGTAATAAATTTTTACTGGGTAGCAAAGTTCATCAACAGCTTTTTGCACACCCAAATCCACCAATGTTTTATTTGTTTTTCTTGAAAGCTTTACCCTAAATCCTAACTCCGTAAAAAAACAATTCCACAGAGGGAACAGATAATAATAAAATAATGCCCTGGGTATTCCGATTGTTTTAAGATTCATTTTATTTCCCCTTCTTTTGGCGACTTGTACAAGTGTAATTGCAATATCAATGTTATATTGTGCTATCTTTGCTTTAATATACAAAAAAAAGGCCGGTTACCCCGACCCTTAAAAAATTTACCGAGCAAATTTGGTTTCTTGGTTGAAATGTTCCCTCATCATTTTAAGAGCTTGCCTTTCTATTCTAGATACCTGCACTTGAGATAATCCAATAATTTGTGCTACTTCATTCTGAGTTTTATCCTGAAAAAACCTCAATAAAATTACTTTATGGTGCCTTTCCGGTAATTTATCCATAACTTCCTTTAAAACCAATTTATCAATAAGCGATTTGGTATCCTTCTCATCTTTTAGCTGTTCTAACAAAAAAATTGGATCGCCCTCATCCTGATATAGAGTTTCATAAATTGAGCTGGGCTGCTGCATAGATTCTAAAGCGGTTACAACCTGTTCTTCCGATGAGTTCAACTCGCCGGCAATCTCCGCAATTGTAGGCTCCCTACCCATTTGCATTGTTAATAATTCCCTGGCTCTATGTACTTGATAAGCCAATTCTTTTAAAGATCTGCTCACTTTAATCGGACTGTCATCTCTTAAAAATCGTTTGATTTCTCCAATAATCATTGGAACAGCATAAGTTGAGAATTTTACTTCATATTGCAAATCAAACTTATCAATTGCTTTTATTAAACCAATGGTACCTATCTGAAATAAATCCTCCAACTCATAACCACGATTATCAAAACGTTGAATTAGATTAAAAACCAAACGAAGATTGCAGTTGATTAATCTCTCCCTTGCGGCTTCGTTGCCTTCTTTTGCCTGAGAGAGCAGTTCTTTCATTTCCGAATCTTTTAACAGTGGAAAGCGTGGTAAATTCATTTCCGTTAATCGGCTAACCATCTTATACCCCTCCTAACTAGGGGTACCTTGTACCACCGCAAGCTTTTTAACTAATTTAACAATCGTCCCTTTGCCTAATTCGGATATTACTTCCACTTCATCCATAAAAGATTGCATAAAAACAAAACCTAAACCCATTCTTAACGGATCGGAAGAAAAAGCGGGTTCCATCGCTTTTTTTATGTCCTCAATACCTTTTCCTTGATCGGAAATTGTAATTATAAATGAATGACTATGTTTTTCAACCTTAATTTCTATCCATTGATCATTTTTATTTTCATATCCATGGATAATAGAGTTGGAAATCGCCTCGGATACAGCTACCTTAATGTCTTCTAACTCATCTACCGTCAAATCAATTTGTGCTATAAATGTAGCTACGGTAACGCGAGCAATTGCTATGTTTTCCGGTTTGCTAAGAATATTAAGTCTAATAATATTTAAAGCCTGCATAATCTTACCCCCTATTGGACCTCTTTTAAGGCTTCTTCAGTATTTTCATATAAATTGACTATCTTAATTATTCCTGCTAGTTCAAGGATTCTTAAAACATGAGGCTTTACCCCCGTAATTGCCATTTTTCCTCCCTGTTCACGAATTCTGCGATAGCGCCCTAAAATAACCCCAAGTCCGGAACTATCTATAAACGTGACTTGTTCCATATCTAAAATTAAATTTTGAGATTTATTTTTGAGCAGATCTTTTTCTACAATGTTTCGAAAGGTTTCCGCAGTAAGTAAATCCAATTCACCTCTTATTTTAACAACTAGATTAACATCTTTGGTAAAGGAATTTATTAGCATTTACACCCCTCCCTAATTATCTTTGATACAATTTCGTCAAATAAACTTGTATTCCTGCTATAAAATGGAAACAACAGAAATAAAAAACCCGGAGTTAACCGGGTTTTTTATAAACTGAGTGATTTTATCAGTACCTTGGTAAACAACTGCCAAAAACTATTTTTAGGTATATCTTCCGTA
>CAZCQT010000028.1:0-565 GCA_964500905.1 uncultured Moorellales bacterium | reverse complement strand
TTAATACTACAATTGAACCTACTATTTGCCCTTTTGCAACAGGTGCTGATAAATATTGGGGGAGATCAAGTCTGGTTTCCAGCTCGGCCTTTTCTTGCTTTCCTAATAAAACACCAACTTGTTGTTCTACAGTTAGAGGTGTTATTTCCTTTACACCCTTGCTGACCTTTATCTCAGTTACAATGTCTCCCTCAGCAAAAAACTCTTTAAATTTATAATTGGCAAAGCCCCAGTTTAGCAATTTCATGGTTTCCCCAAAGTGACCGTTTTGTTTGTCCACACCCATTACAGAACTCAAAAGCTTAACACCACTTCTTTCCGCTGTAGCTGTTAAATTTCTTTTTGCCGCTGATGTAGTACCTGTTTTCAAACCCGTTGTACCGGGGTACCACCAAAGAAGCTTGTTTGTGTTATATAAAATTAATAATTTTGGTTCTTCACGAAAAGTATAGCTTTTGATGCTGGTAAATTCTTGCATCCTAGGCAGGGACATTGCCCATTTTGAAATAACAGCCATATCTTTTGGTGTGGTATAATGTTCGTCATGATGCAGGCCGTGGGAGTT
>CAZCQT010000027.1:0-11850 GCA_964500905.1 uncultured Moorellales bacterium | reverse complement strand
GGGCCCCTAAAGAATAATTAGGAGAAATATTTGGGTTTATTATCATACACTTATAATAATATTTAGATCTTTTTAATATTCTGATTGACATGAAGGAATTATGGTGTTATTATTTTCACAAAAGCTGAATGAATAGTTATTCATTCCAAATTGGAGGGATTAAATTGAAAAAAACCGATGTTTTGGTAGTTGGGGGCAGTGCAACAGGTCTGGTAGCCGCAATAACCGCAAAATCAAATTATCCTGACAAAACAGTTACCATAGTACGCAAGGAAGAAAAGGTTATGATACCATGCGGCATCCCTTACATCTTTAGTACAGTAGAAAATAGCAACAATAACATTCTTCCGGATGAAGGCCTGATCAAGCTGGGGGTAGAAATTATTGTTGACGAGGTTCAATCCATAGATGCAGACAGCAAAACATGCAAATTAAAAAGCGGCGGAAATCTTGTTTATGATAAGTTAATTTTAGGGACGGGCTCCTTACCTTTAGTGCCCGACTGGTTAAAAGGAACAGACCTCAGCAATGTTTTTACAATACCTAAAAATAAAGCTTATTTAGATCTTATTCAAACTAAGCTCAAAGATCTAAGTAGGATTGTTGTTGTTGGGGCTGGTTTTATAGGCATTGAGGTTTCTGATGAATTAAATAAAGAGGGTAAGGATGTTACTCTTATCGAAATTTTGCCCAGTGTTTTAGGTACTACCTTTGACGATGAGTTTGCTGCCGAAGCACAGAATTTACTTCTAGCCAGAGGAGTTAAAGTTAAAACCAACTGTGGAATTCAAGAAATTTTAGGCAAAGAAAAGGTGGAACAAGTAAGGCTAAATGATGGTGAAGTTTTGGATGCAGATGCTGTAATACTTTCTTTGGGATACCTTCCCAATGTAGAGCTTGCTAAAAATATGGGATTGGAGCTTAATAAGTTTGGTTATATTAAGGCGGATCAGTATCGCCGCACCAGTATCCCTGATGTCTTTGCGGCCGGAGATTGTGCTGAAAAACTTGATTTTGCTACCGGAAAGCTGAGCAAAATAATGCTTGCATCTACAGCCTGCACAGAAGCCAGAACTGCGGGCTTAAATCTATATGAATTAAATACCTTTGCGGCTTTTAGGGGTACTGTAGGAATCTATTCCACCTCTATAGGAGAAACAGCTTTTGGTGTAGCCGGTCTGATTGAAAAACAGGCTATAAAAGAAGGTTTTGATGTTATCACAGCTACCTTTACCGGTGTAAACCGGCACCCCGGCAAAATTCCGGATGCACACAAGGAAACAGTAAAATTAATTGTCTCGAAACAAACGGCAGTCATCTTGGGCGGTGAAGTATTAGGTGGCAAATGTGCCGGGGAGTTAACAAATATTATTGGGTTGGCTATCCAAAACCACATGAATGTACATGATCTGTTAATGACGCAAATTGGTACTCAACCGCTGCTAACCGCTTCTCCCGCGGGTTACCCCTTGATTAAAGCAGCCGAGGCCGCCATGAAGGCTTTAAAAAGACAATAACAAGCCACTAAAATCAAGGCGGCCTTAATAGCCGCCTTTTTGCTTTTTGGAATTATTTATATCTTTATATGTCAGTATAGCTAATAGTTAAATTAACTTCCCTGACACCTTTTTCCGTTTCCGAGGCCTGCTAGAAGCACCGTTTGCCATCTCTTGAATTGTTCTTGCAATCTCACCGGCAGTTGCGGAGGATTGCTGACTTGTGGCAGTTAATTCCTCTGAGGCCAATGCTAGCTGTTGAACCCCCTTTTACTTGTCATAATTCGACAATATCCTTCCCTAAAAATAAGTTTAATTAAAAAAGGACAAAGGGAAGGGGCATGTCTAAATATCCCCCCTTCCTTATTTACCTTCATTAAGCCTGTCAATCAAACCGATTAGGGCAAGTATATCCTTATCTGATAAGGTACGCATACCGTCCAACGCCTTTTGGATTAAGATGGGCTCAGCTTCGCTTTCATCAAAGAAGGCCCTGGGAGATACCCCCAAATACTCACATATATAAAGAAATTCTTCAATAGAAGGTTTTGAGCGGCCAGAAGCGATATTTTGAATATAGCTTCTGCTACGACCTATATCCAGGCTCATTTGATACTCAGATACACCTTTTTTAATGCGTAATTCTGTTATTCGATGCCTTATAAAGTCATAGTGCATATATTTCACCTCACCATCCACATGAATCAATCTTATACTTTTAACAGCGTGAAAATTCACGCTGTTAGTGTCAATAAATGTTGAAACATACCCTTTTCTGTGGTAATATTATGCTACTTATACTTTTATTAAATACCTAAGGCCAAAGCCGATTCTAAATCAAAACAGACCCAGGTCAAAGAAAATATTTTTACTTTAATTAGCGGTCACATTTTTGTTTTAGGATTGCAAATATTGCAATTACAGATACAAGCAATATTAAATTGTGGGAAAGCCAGCAGCTAGTCAAGGCAGGGAGGGCTACTATGGACAAAACTTTTGCAATAAATCATGATGAGGTTTCAGCAGGCTATGCTCATTGCAAGGTCATCTTGGATAATAAAGGCAACCCGGTTGATTGCCTTTATCTCAGCGTAAACAATGCCTATGGAAATATACTGGGAAAAGAAAAGGATGAGCTTTTAAACAAGTCAGTTGCGGAAGTCCACCTTCCGCCTAATGATAAGACTCTTGATTGTTTTAAAAAGTTAGTCAAAGTGGCACTTACAGGAAAGGGATTGGAATTTGAGTTTTTCTCGACAAATTTAAATAAATGGATGACCGTTTTTGCTTTTAGCAATCAATATCTTTATGTTTCGGCATTTTGCAATATGAAAGCAAATAATAATGCCCTACAGCAGGAATTAGGGAGGGCAAACCATATAAACTCCTTGCTTCTTGATTCAATTCCCCATCCGGCTTTGTTAATAAAAAAAGATTGCACAGTCATAGCCGCTAATAAGATGGCAAAAGAATGGGGTACCATTGTCGACGGGTTTTGCTGGAAGGACTGGGGAAAATTCCTGTATTTAAGCGAGCAGGATTTAAAAAGAGCAGATTCTTACACATCTGACGAAGGCGAATTAATCCGCTGTTTCTTTTGTAAAGAGAACGAGGCCCTTGAGATTAATCAACCTACTAATATTAAAATAAAGCTGGGTGATATCTTTTGGGATGTTTTTTGGATTCCCACTCAAGAAGAAGGAGTATATCTCCACTACGCGATTGACATTACAGAAGCGAAAGCAAAGGAAAGAGAAATTGAACATTTAAGTTATTATGATAATCTCACAGGTTTGTATAACCGAGCCTATTTTGAAAAGGAATTAAAAGAAATCAACGAAACAACCAAGCTCCCTGTTTCGATTATTATTGGGGATATAAATGGGTTAAGGATGGTAAATGATCTCTTTGGTCACCATGAAGGAGATAAATTGCTTCAAAAAACAGCCCAAACATTAAAAGAATCTTGTCGAACAAAGGATATATTGGCCAGGTATGGCGGCGATGAATTTGCCTTAATCTTACCGGAAACATCCCACGACTCGGCTCTTTGTATCTGCAACGGAATACGCCAGGCCTGCTGCGATAAACAACAACTAATTCCTGCAAATATTTCCCTTGGCTTTGCAACAAAAGAAACTATTGAGGAAAGTATATACAAAACTCTAAAAACTGCGGAAGATATGATGTATAAGCATAAGCTACTGGAAAGCAAAAGTATACGCAACTCAATATTAGCATCCTTGGAAGTATCCCTACATGAAAAGGATATAGAAACAAGGGAACATGCCTTGCGTTTGGTAGAAACAACTGCCAAGGTTGGTAATGCCCTGGGCCTGACGCAATATGAAATGGATGAATTAAATCTGTTTGCAAGGCTCCACGATATAGGTAAAATAACAGTGGATGAACGGATTTTAAATAAACAAGAAAGGTTAACAGATGCGGAATTTGAACAGATAAAGAGACATTCCGAGGCTGGGTACAGGATTGTAAAGTCCTCACAGGATCTCCTTAATATTGCAGAATATATCCTTGCACATCACGAAAGGTGGGATGGAGAAGGATACCCTCATGGTTTAAAAGGGGAGGAAATACCCTTATTATCAAGAGTGCTTTCTATAGCAGACGCATATGATGCAATGACCAACGAAAGGCCCTACAGGAAAGCCATGAGTAAGGATGAGGCAATTAAAGAATTAGAAAGCTGTAGCGGTAAGCAATTTGATCCAACTCTTGTACCAATTTTCATTTCGGTAATTGATCATTAGTAACCTACGAAGGTAAATAATCTTGATGTGGAAAATAACATTTCCACGGGAAGAAAAACCTCCAACCCCTTATTTTTTCACCTGTTCCCGCTCTTGTTCCGCCAATCAGACTGAGCTGTGCTGGCAGGATGGAGTTGGCAAAGAAGAGGCAGGCCGGAGCGGCTGGGGACTAAAGAATTGTTTTTTATAATCTGTAGTTTTTAAATTTGTGTTGCAATTTTCTCTGGCAACAGCCAGCATCAGTTTTATTCTGTTTTCTTGATTAACCCGGGTTGCTCCCGGATCATAATCTATTGGCACTATATTAGCGATCGGGTAAAGCTCCTTAATTTTTCTAATCATACCCTTACCTGCCACATGGTTAGGTAAGCAGCCAAAGGGTTGGGCACAGACTATGTTCTCGTAGCCATTCTGAATTAAATCAATCATATCAGCAGTTAATACCCAGCCTTCACCCATTTTACAACCTAAATCAATCACTCCTTGGGTTAGTGTTTTTAAATGTTGGAAAGGTGTGGGGGCAGTAAAATTACTAAATTGCTTTACTGTTTGAATTACCAAATTCTCATATAGTCCTAAATATTTTAATAAAACGGTATTAATACCTTTTGAAAACCGAGATCCGCCATAGATATTCACATCCTCTATTTTGTTGTTTAAGCTATACATTAAAAAGCTTATCAAGCTGGGAATCATAACTTCACAATCTTCCTTGGCCAAAAAATCTTCCAGGTGGTTATTACCCAATGGGGAGTATTTGATATATATCTCCCCTACTATACCTACCTTTGTTTTTTCTGTTTTTAATTTTTCAATCTTATTAAAAGATGTCACTATATCATATAGGTTCTTTTCTATTTGGCTGCTTCCGTAATCTTCGCCCAGGTGCTTACCTAAAAATTTAATCCAGTAATCTACAAGTTTTTCACTTTCCCCTTTTTTTATTTCATACGGTTTTACCTGATTATTTAAAAGCATTAATAAATCTCCATAAGTTATGGCTACCAAAAGTTTTTTGATCATTGAAAGGGTAAGCCTAAAGCCACCCTTCCTGCCGATATTCCCTAGATCCAAGGACAAAACGGGAATGTGACCTAATCCTAGATTTTTCAAAGCCTTTCTTATTAGATATATATAATTTGAAGCACGACAACCTCCACCGGTTTGAGTCATCAAGAGTGCTACCTTATTCAAGTCGTATTTGCCGCTTTTTAGAGCATCAATCATCTGACCGGTAATCAGAAGGGCAGGATAACAGGTGTCGTTATGTACATATTTAAGACCCTCGTGAACAACGGCGGAACCCTCATTTTTTAGTGTTTCAACACTATATCCGTAGCCTGCAAACACTTCTTCAAAAAGTGCAAAGTGGATAGGGCACATTTGGGGAATTAAGATTGTGTATTCTTTAAACATTTTGATGCTCCTTTCCCTGACTCAAGGCCTCCATCAAACTACGAAGCCTAATTTTTACAGCACCGAGATTTGCAATTTCATCTATCTTAATTTGAGTATAGATTTTGCCTGACTGCTCCAATATTTCACTTACTTCATCGGTAGTTATGGCATCCAACCCACAGCCAAAGGATACCAACTGCACCAAATTTATTCGTGGTTTATCAGCTATATATTTTGCCGCCGCATACAGCCTCGAATGGTAGGTCCATTGGTCCAGCACTTGAGTAGGAAATTTTTCTGCACCCCCGCTGATAACATCCTCGGAGATTACAATAGCTCCTAACTGACAGATTAATTTATCTATTCCTTTATTAATTTCGGGATCCGCATGGTAAGGGCGGCCTGCCAGTACAATCACAGGCAAATTATGTTTGTTCCCATAATCTAAGAAATATTTACCCCTGTCCCTAACCTTTTGTAAATAAGCATCTTGTTCCGCAAAGGCTTTAGCCGTTGCATCTTTAATTTCTTTTAAGGTAACATTAAAATTGTATTTATTTAAAGCTTTATGGATTTTTTTATTAAAATCCCCGGGTCTGTGAAGTCCCAAATAATCATAGATAAAGTTAATATTTTTAATTTTAGGTATATTTGCTTTAACAACTTCGGGGTAATAAGCAACCACAGGGCAGTTATAATGATTGTCGCCCAGCCCTTCGTCTAGATTATAGCTCATGCAAGGGTAAAAAATTGTGTCTATACCTTTATCCAAAAGAGCCTCAATATGACCATGCACCAATTTAGCCGGATAACAAATAGTATCAGAAGGAATAGTATGCTGCCCCTTTAAATACAACGCCCTGTTTGAAGCGGGTGAAAGAACCACTTGAAAATCCAGTTCTGTAAAAAACTTATGCCAAAAGGGCAACAGTTCGTACATATTAAGAACCATGGGGATACCGATTTTACCACGCTTGCCGCCACCAGACTGATAACCGTTTAAAAGCTCTAATTTATAATCGTAAATACTCAGCTCTTGCTGCTTGCTATTTTTAGCCAGGGGTCTTCCGCAACGATTACCACTAATGAATTTTCTGTTCTGTTGAAAGATATTAATAGTCAGGCTGCAATTGTTATTGCAAAGCCCGCAGTTGGCGGCAGTTACTTTGTGATAAAAGGAATCCAATTCCCCTTTGGATAAGATAGAGGATGCTTCCTTTTGCCAGGTTTTTGAATACAAAGCCGCACCATAGGCACCCATTAAGCCTGAAATATTTGGCCTGAGTACATGCCTGTTAATTTCCAATTCAAAAGCACGTAATACTGCATCATTTAAAAATGTACCGCCTTGAACCACAATGTTTTCTCCCAAATCCTCCGCTGAAGCGGCCCTAATCACCTTGTAAATTGCATTTTTCACCACAGAAACGGAAAGCCCGGCAGAGATATCTTCAATAGTTGCCCCGTCTTTTTGGGCTTGCTTTACTGAGGAATTCATAAACACAGTGCACCTGGAACCTAAATCTACGGGATTTTTAGCAAAGATACCCAAGTCAGCGAAAGCCTCAATCTCATACTTAAGGGCACCGGCAAAGGTTTGCAAAAAAGAACCGCAACCGGAGGAACAGGCTTCGTTTAAAAATATATTATCAATAACACCGTTTTTAATTTTAAAACATTTAATATCCTGCCCACCTATATCTATGATGAAATCTACATCAGGTTTAAATTTTTTAGCTCCTGTAAAATGAGCAATGGTCTCTACAATTCCAAAATCTATTTGAAAAGCATGCTTAATTATTTCCTCCCCATATCCGGTTACTGCACTTGATTTTATCATAATATTGGGGAACCCGTTATAAATATCCTTAATAAAATCTTTTACCGGTTCAATAGGATTTCCCCTATTAGGTAAATACCGGGAGTAAAGTATATTTTCTTCCTCATCAATAATTACCATTTTTATCGTGGTAGATCCGGCATCAATGCCAAGATATCCGTTACCTTGATACTTATTGGGATCCGCATCTAAGACCTTTTCCCGTTCGTGTCTTAAAAGGAAATCCTCATATTCCTTGTCATTTTCAAACAAAGGCTTACTGTGAGCAAAATCTTCTTCATCAGAACCCTTTTCTATTAACTCAATAGTTTCTCTAAGATCTACTTTTTGCGTTTCTGACATAAGGGCCGCTCCCAAAGCGACAAAATACAAAGAATTGTCGGGATAGATACCCTTCGTTTTTAGGGTATGATCAAAGCTTTTTCTAAGCTCGGACAGAAACGTCAGGGGGCCGCCGAGATAAACAATATTACCTGATAATTCCCTTCCCTGTGCCAGTCCACCTATGGTTTGGTTGACCACTGCCTGAAAAATACTGGCCGCAACATCTTCCCTTTTAGCCCCTTGGTTTAAAAGAGGCTGCACATCGGATTTAGCGAATACTCCGCATCTTGAGGCAATTGTATAGAGCTTGCTATGAGAAGCGGCCAGATCATTCATTTGGCTAAGGCTAATATCCAACAAAGTTGCCATTTGATCTATAAAGGCCCCGGTACCACCTGCACAGGAACCATTCATGCGAACCTCTAAATCATTTGTCAAAAAGAGAATTTTAGCATCTTCGCCGCCTAATTCTATCACCACATCGGCTTGGGGAATCATTTTTGTAACGGAAATACGTGTGGCATATACTTCTTGGACAAAGGGCACAGCACATCTGTTTGCAAGCCCCATCCCAGCAGAGCCGGAAATAGAAAGGTAAACCTCACTATCATTTATGTATTCTTTTATAACCTTTTTTAATAGAGCAGCAGTTTTTTCATTAATTTGAGAGTAATGACGCTCATAAGATTTAAAAATAAGATTATCCTTACTGTCAAGTACAACACATTTTAATGTAGTAGAACCCACATCCAGACCAATTCTCATCTGTATCGCCCCTTTATCATCGCTAAGGACTCACTTAAATTTACTTAATCATTTTTTAAGCCGGCAGCAAAGAAGGGGCCATTAACTGTAATAATGGATAGGATTCCGGCCATCTCCTGGGGAGATTCCTTTTTGTCATTATTTAGCCACTGCTGAACGATCCCCATATGGGCGGAGGCAATATAAGAAACCAGATATTGTGCCGGAACATGTAAATTTTCCTCCTTAAAAATAGCATCTGATTCACTCCCAAATAATGTCTCCCACATAAAATTCTTTAGTCTTGTCTGGAACGACAAATCCCCCTTGGGACCTAATACTGCTTTCATAAAGCTGCTATTCTCATTTAGATATTCAAAAAACTTAACAGCAATGGGAAATGCAGTTGCAACTTGTGAATTGCTTGCACCCATATAATTTTGAATATCTTGTTTTGCAATCCTAGCCATTTCAAGCATTATTTCGTCTTCACATTTAGTCACCAAATCAACCTTATCTTGGTAATGGGCATAAAATGTTCCCCTATTAATACCTGCCCTGGTTGTTATATCTTTAACAGTAATTGCTTCAAAACTTTTTTCATCAATTAATTCTACCAAAGCATCCCGGATTGCTTCTTTTGTACGGATGATTCGCAAATCTATGTTACTATCGCGCACGCTACCCTCTCCTTAATATTATCCAGTGTGCTGGAAAGGCATTCCATCACCAATAAAACCTTTTCTGTTATTAACGAAAAGAGGCATTAATACAGAGTTAGGGCTTAAATTAATAAACAACAGGTTGTCTATTATTATAGCAAAAAATAATAATAAATACAAGATTCCATAGGTTTTTTATTTTCACCCTAATAATATAAACAGGATTTTTGCTACATATCCCCCCGTGCCCTGGGGAAAGCATTCTGGGTACCAAGAGAAATTTAGAATATGCGAACTATAATATTAGAAGGAGGTTGTTTGGTTTTTCCCAGCCCCAGGTGACGAGAGAACTTATCCTCGTATATCAATATAGCTAATTAAAGATTTATTGAACCAACAGGAATCAAAAACCTTTTCCACATTTATACATTCAATAAAATTTATCTTACTTTTGCCACACTTAATTGTTGATATATCATTTCTTAAGCCGAAGCTGTTTGAATTGCCAAGTATCGGGCAAATACCAAATGATGGTATAGTAAGGCTACACTTGCCAAGAATATTAATGACAATACAAAGATCAACATCAACCTGAATAAGACCATCATTCAAAGTTGCGTAACATATGGATGTGGCAGTTATTGCAGGAGTTATTGAACTTGATTGTGGTGCTCGTAGGACAAGGCTTTTGGCAAACCAGATTTCAAAATTTTTAGTAACTGGGTTACCGCCTACATTTATAGTAACATCCCCTATAACCTTGATAATTAGGGTAACCCTTGAAATATCATTGTTCAATGGCGATAAATCAAAGTTTTCTAGGCTCACATTTTTAACGGCACAGCCAATAATTTGAATAATAGGCGGTTCAGTTAACCAAGGAATAAAATTAACATTGTCACTTACCTGATCTCCTGTTCCCTCTGGATTTAGCACAGGCTGAAAGGGCCCGCTACTGCTTCCCCACCAGTTATTAGTAGCATCGACCACCTGGGAGGTCGCATTTAGAACCCCCCATACATTACCAACTATTTGGTTGTCATTTATAGTTGGATTGGCATTACCAGGCCCATAGTAATAAACATTGCTTACATATACGCCTGCTCTTCCACTATCCTGCAAATTGTTCCCTGTGATTACTGGTTCCAAAGGAAATAGATCCGGCGAAATAAAACCACCCGGTCCCTGAGAAAACAAATAAATGGCATCCCGGGAGCTGTTTTTAATTTCGTTGCCGCTAATGAGTATTTCACTCGGGAGACTCCCTGTTGTAGGAACCCACCCCCAAAAGATTCCCGATAGCTTACAGTTTTTTATGACATTGCCTTGGATAACCTCTGCCATCGATTGAATTATTACAATACCGCCTTCTTCATCAAAATTTCCGGTCCCACATTCCTCTATTTGATTATTTATAATACTTGTATTTCTTTGATCCCAGACCAGTGAAATCCCGCTGTTTGCATGATTAGCTATTTGATTATTTTCGATGATCAGCCCGCTCGAGCTGGCCCTAGCGAAAATTCCGTCGATGGCGTTATTAACTACAATATTATTTGTTACACTGGTTGTGCCATGAGGATAAAGAACTATTCCAACCCGATTAAAACCGGAACCCTGCCCGTTATTTTCAATAATATTGTTATCAATTATCATAGAAGCACTATTATTGGTCAGTATTCCTGCATTACCATGCCCCTTGATATGATTATCGGAGATGGTTATATTGGATAAGTTAGGAAATGCTGCACTTCCTGCTGCTATTCCATGCAAAGGGCCATCCTGAATGGTTAATCTTCTTACAATTACATCATTGCTTAATATTTGGATAGTCGGCACATTAGCCAGGCCTGCGGCATCTATAATGGCGATTCCAATCCCGGGTAAGGGCCCTTGCAAGGTTAAAGGCTTATCAATTATTAACTGTTCATTATATACACCAAGTGGCACATCGACTGTAGCTCCGGGTGTGGCCGCATCTATCAAGCCTTGAATGCTCATACTGTTACCACCCCATTTTTGTATTTTAGAATATTATATGAGATGGTCTGACAAATTGTTAACATATTTTGCCAACTATATTAGTGATATTAAGAAAATGCCAAAGGTTTAACATACCCTTGGCATTTAAGCTGGCTCTTTTTTTTGAATTTTTAATAGCTTTAACCGGCTATAAATAAGGTTCTTGTAATAGAAACCCGCACCCTCCGTTTAAACCAAGCCCCTGACCTGTAGCCGATCAGATTAAATCCAACAGATTACAATACTCCACATTTAAAGCCTTTGCCACATTCACATTTGTACACTTGCCATCGTAGTAATTTACGCCGGTAGCGATGGCTTTGCTCTTCTTCGATGCTTTCTCAAGTCCTAAATCGGCTATCTGCAAACCGTAGCCTAAGGTAGCGTTGGTAAGGGCCACTGTGGATGTCCTAGGAACAGCACCGGGCATATTGCCAACACAATAATGAACAACCCCCTCCTCAATGAAAACGGGATCATCATGATAAGTCACATGTGAAGTCTCGCAGCAACCGCCCTGGTCAATGGACACATCGACAATAACCGCACCACGCTTCATAAGCTTTAGATGCTCACGCCGAATGATTTTTGGA